>JBFILZ010000110.1:0-9195 GCA_041611945.1 Bacillus sp. (in: firmicutes) | reverse complement strand
TCTCACCGCACGAAGGAAATGCGGGAGTATTTTCGAGGAGTCTCGCGTTCTTCCACTTCGATCACTGCTAAAGAAATATATTGCTTATTTTCATACCTCATGGTGCAAAATTGTTTTGCATGAAGGTCTCTGTTAAAGCTCTTTGTTGATTCTTCAAGAATTTGATAGAAGTGGAAGGTTTGAGATTCCTCGGAAAGCGAGCATCCTGAAGCTGAAATTATAAATATTTTTATCAACATTCTCCCACTACATACAATTCACAAAAAAAAAAAAAAAACGAACCTACTCTCGAAATTCCGAAGTTAGATCCGCTATATTGCTAATATTTTCAGTCTATTATTATTACTTCACCAATATCAACAGAAAAACTGGAAGTCAAATAAAGGACTCACCTCATGTTATTTATGCACGTGAAGCGTATTTACCATCTACTGTATTAATGATAAGGACATCTCCTTGATTAATAAAGAATGGAACTTGAACGGATAAACCTGTTTCAAGTACTGCAGTCTTTGTTCCACCGGAAGATGTATCTCCTTTTATTCCTGGTTCTGTTTCCGCAACCTTTAATTCAACAGTGTTCGGAAGCTCGACCCCTATTGTTTCACTGTGGTAAGTTTGAATAGTCACCTTCATATTCTCTTGTAAAAATTTCAACTCATATTCGATTGCGCTAGAAGGCAATTCTGTTTGTTCATACGAGTTTGTATCCATAAATACATGTGAATCACCACTAGCATATAAATATTGCATCGTACGGTTTTCAATTTGTGCCTTTGCAACTTTTTCTCCACCACGGAACGTCTTCTCTTGAATCGCTCCAGTTCTAAGGTTACGAAGTTTTGAGCGAACGAAAGCAGCTCCTTTACCTGGCTTCACGTGTTGAAAATCAAGTACACGCCAAATTCCCCCGTCTACTTCAATTGTTAAACCAGTACGAAAATCATTTACTGAAATCATTAAAAGTCCTCCTACATACAAGTAAAATAAATGTTATTTTTATACAATAATACAGGTAATAATCAAGTATTACCTTCTGCTACATTTAAAGGAAATCAGTCTAGATGAAGTATTATAGTATGATTAATTCCTTAGGTGAATGTGAAAGCGATTGGTTACCTTCTTTTGTCACAACTGTATCATCTTCAATTCTCACTCCACCTAGACCCGCTACATAAATTCCAGGTTCGACAGTCACAACCATTCCTGGTTCGAGTAGCATATCGGATTTCTTAGAAAGTGATGGACCTTCATGCACTTCAAGTCCGATTCCATGTCCAGTAGAATGTCCGAAAAACTCACCAAATCCTTTTTCAGTAATATAATCTCTTGTTAAAGCATCTGCTTCCTTACCCGTTATGCCTGGTCTGATTCCTGCCATCCCACGTAATTGAGATTCTAATACAATATCATAAATGTTCTTTAGCTCTGCGCTTGGTTTACCAACTGAAACAGTTCTTGTAATATCAGAGCAATACCCTTTATAGTATGCCCCGAAATCCAAAGTCACAAAATCTCCAGATTCAATAATTTTATCAGAAGCGACTCCATGTGGTAATGCAGATCGGTAACCAGAGGCCACAATTATATCAAAGGAAGAAGAAATGGCTCCTTGTTTACGCATGTAGAATTCTAACTCGTTTGAAACATCTATTTCTTTTATCCCAGCCTTAATATAAGTTAGAATGTGTTGAAAAGCATTATCAGCAATTTCAGTTGCATCCTTTAATATCTTAATCTCAGCATCTGTCTTTATCAAGCGTAACTTTTCTATTACACCAGATAAGGGAACAAGACTTGCATGAATACCATTTTTATAAGTTCTATACGTTTGAAAGGAAACATGCTCTTCTTCAAATCCAAGTTTTTTAATCCCAAGTCGTTCTACCTGAATTGCAATCTCATCAAGTATAGAAGCTTTATGTTCTACCACTTCATAGCCGTTTAATTGACTAGTTGCTTGTTCTACATATCGGAAATCGGTTATAAAAACAGCTTGTTCTCCTGAAATAATTGCAACTCCAGCAGAACCTGAGAAACCTGTCATATATCTTCGATTGTACCCACTAGTAATTAGCACTCCGTCAATATCTTGCTCTTGAAAGAGATTTCGAAGTTTTTCAATTTTAGTCATCATTTTTCTCCTCCCCAAATCTCTCTAGTAATGCATATAATGCTAATTTATAACCATGCAAACCAAAGCCCATGATTTGACCTGCTGCTACTGGTGCAATAACAGACTTATGACGAAACTCTTCTCTAGCATGAATGTTAGAGATATGTACTTCAATGACAGGGACATTGATACTTGAAATTGCATCACGGATTGCGTAGCTATAATGTGTAAATGCTCCGGGATTAAAGATAACACCATCAGCGGCAGTGTCAGCAAAATGTAATTTGTCAATTAACATTCCTTCATGATTTGACTGAAAACAATCCAACTCTAACTTGTTTTCTTTCGCTAAAATAGAAAGTTCTTTTTCAAGTTCAACTAATGTTACAGAGCCATAGACATTTGGTTCACGTAACCCTAGACGATTTAAGTTTGGTCCGTTCAATAAGAGAATGCGTTTCATTTTAGGCAAACCCCTCACATACTTTATTATAAACAAAAAAAAAGAATGTTCAAAGAACATTCTATCACAATAACTAATCTTTTGAATAGATTGGAACGTCTTGAATATTCAGTTCTGCCTTTTCAAATGAAATTGAATATCCAATGAACACCCCATACAAAATAAATAAACAAACACTTGTAACAATAGTGTTTAAATCAAGTTCTTTAATTGGAGGAATTCCAGGAAATATGGGATTTAGTATAAAAAATACAATTCCCCACAAAGCAAGGCCAAAAAATAGACCTACCCATATTTGATTGTATTTTTTTAACATAGAAAAGTAACTGAAAGCAACTAAAATCGATACTAGACCTAAAATAAATACGGAAATAAATTGGCTGAGTACACCTTC
Source organism: Bacillus sp. (in: firmicutes) (assembly GCA_041611945.1). Lineage (GTDB taxonomy): Bacteria > Bacillota > Bacilli > Bacillales > SA4 > Bacillus_BS. The sequence goes on along the minus strand of JBFILZ010000110.1, from coordinate 6,222 downwards.
TTTCCAATCGCCAATTGCCCAAGGTTCTAATAATACATTGGGAGGAATCTTAGAAAAGTTAAAAAGATAGCATATATAGCCAATTAAGCTCCAAAATACACCTCCAAACAAGCCTGTTATCGCAGTTCTTGTTCCTGTTGACATTGGTTCTTCTCTTTGATTTTGCTGCAGCTCCTTATCATCTTCCAAAATGACACCTCCGTTCACATTTTATTATTTCCACATTATTCGTTTCTATGAAGGAGTTTGTTATGTTTAGCTAGTTTTCATGTCTAAACTCAAATTATTTCGTCTATAATAGTGAAAGTTGTTTGCATTTAAACATTAACCTAGAGCTTTTACTGTGTTTCTAGTAAAATAAGCTTATAATGACAACAAGACTAAAAAATAGGTTGGTGGAAGCATGTCAGAAATAAAAAAGCCCATATATGGCGGGCAAGCAGTAGTTGAAGGTGTAATGTTTGGTGGAAAATACAATTATGTTACTGCTATTCGTCGAAAAGACTCTTCAATTGAGTATTATCGTTTAAAGAGAAAATCAAATCCAATTTTTCAAAAACTAAAAAAAATCCCCTTTATCCGAGGAATTGTTGCTATTTTAGAGGCGAGTGCAAATGGTACAAAGCACTTGAATTTTTCTACAGACCGTTTCGAAGTAGATCCAACAGAAGATCACACAATAAGTGAAAAAAAGGAATCAAAGCTAACCTTGGTATTAGGTGTAGCGGCTATTGGAGTCATTTCATTTTTCTTTGGCAAATTCATTTTCACTTTAGTTCCTTTGTTTTTAGCTGAATTATTTCGTCCGATCTTTCAAACCGACTTATCACAAGTATTGATCGAAGGACTATTCAAGCTTATTCTTTTAGTAGGTTATATTTATGCAATCTCTTTTACTCCTTTAATTAGACGGGTATTTCAATATCATGGGGCCGAACATATGGTCATTAATGCCTTTGAAAAGGGAAAAGAATTAACTATTGAAAATGTTCAAAAGCAATCAAGGTTACATTTCCGTTGTGGTAGTAGCTTTATTTTATTCACTGTAATTATAGGTGTATTCGTTTATATGTTTGTTCCTACTGAACCTATTTACGTTCGTGTATTAAATCGTCTTGCACTTATCCCTGTTGTGCTAGGTCTTTCTTTTGAGGTTCTTCAATTGACAAACAAACTAAGAGATGTACCTGTATTACGTTATTTAGGTTATCCAGGGTTGTGGCTTCAGTTATTGACTACAAAGCAACCATCTGATGACCAAGTTGAAGTTGCTATCTTATCTTTTAATGAATTAATTCGTTTAGAGGATGAAGAAGAGAGTTCGGCGAAAATTGTGTAATGAAATATGTGACAACATCTCTGGTTTTTAACATATTGTAAGTAATAATCCTTACTGTTCTGTATGAGGAGGTGCTGAATGTGAAATTCCAAACACGTAAAATTTTATTAATAGTGGTTATCGGTTTAGCAACGATTGGTTTAATAACATCTGACCCCTTGCAATTAATAAGAATGATTGCAATATTGGCCTTATTTGCTATCATATTTCATTTTGTATTCCGATATTTTCAAAGAAGAAATGGTGCAGGTATTTGGAAAGATTACTCACGATACAAAAAAGCAGTTATTCAGTCAAAAAAACGCTTTAAAAGCCAAAAAATCTCAACATTGAGCAAAAAACCTTCATCTCCTGGAAGTGTGAAAAGAAAAAGCAATGCACAGCTTACTGTCATTGAAGGAAGAAAAAACAAAAAGAAAAATAGAGCGTTACATTAAAAAAATTTAAAACCTGTCTTCATTAGTTGAAGACAGGTTTTTCTTATGAATTCAAATTGTACTATCCTAGCTACGTATTACTATTTGAAGTCAAGTTCCTACCCAATATTTGAATACCTTAATATGACCAATGTTTAAGAAATTCTTCAGCTCTTTTATAGCCCATTTCAACCATTTCAGCTTTTTTTTCTTTCTTTATATTAAATTCTCTTGTTACAACATTATCAACTGGGATGAAAATGATGTTCTTCTCAATACTCTTTGAAATATATCTAAGGTCATGAGCATCCATCATAGTCTCAAAAAGTGCATGGAATAGTTCTATTGCATTGTTAATTTTTCTAGCCGGCCTATTCTCTATCTTTGGGCTTAACTGAATACCTAACAAAGGACGTATACTCTCATTTTTTGTTTGATCAAATAACCAAAGTGGGAAATTACTTAGAATTCCACCATCCACAATTATTGGTTTTGAGTTTTCTTTTTCCATGGCCATTGGTTCAAAGAAAAATGGTAATCCTGCACTCATCCTTACAGCTCTCGCTACAGAGAATTCATTGGGGTTATATCCATACTTAGGTAAATCGTCAGGAAGAATCATCATTCTACCATTTGTCAAATCTGATGCAACAACGCGTAACGCCCCTTGTGGAAGATCCCCAAATACACGAATTCCCTTTTCCAAGAATTTCTCTTGAAGCCACTTTTCTAAAGCTTGGCCTTTATATATTCCCATTCGACAATAAAGAAGAAGCCATTTTGCTATATTAGTTGGAAATATTGATTTCCGAGAATCTAAAAATTGTTCTAAATCAACCTCCTCTATGATTTGGGAAATGTCATCGGCAGAATATCCTACAGCTATAAAACTAGCCAAAATGGCCCCAGCGCTCGTACCGGCTACTCGCGTAAACGAAAAACCATTTTTTTCTATTGCTTGAATAGCTCCAATTAAAGCGAAACCTCGAATCCCACCGCCTGAAAAAACCCCATCAATGTTCAAATCCTCACCTCAATTAATTTGAGTATTTGATACATCTTAATCTAATTTATAACTATTTATTACCTCGATTGAAATAAAAAAGGAGAAAATAATTAATACATAATAACGAAAACAAGTATCAATTATGATTTCCTAAATTAACATCCCTTTGATATAAGACCTTTACATATCATCAACTATAAATAAATCAACTTCCTCTAGAAATTCAATAGATCGATTAAGCAAAGCCTCCGAAGCTATATTTAATCTCATTCTGAAGATTCATTATCTTGATCCCATATATTCATTTATTCGTGAAACATTTTCATATTACAATTCATATAATTATAAGAACCTGTTGACATTGTCTAAATTTGAACTGTATTTTTTCTCGTTTCCATTACCATATTAAATTTACTCAAACTGGAAACTAAAATGACCTCCTCAATTTACGATATGTTTAGTTAAATTGGTATTTTTGCAAGCTTTTTTCATACAATTCCATTAGAGGTGATGAATTTGCCAAGAGTAAAATATACAGACAGTGACATTGATTTAATGGCAAGAATGATGAGGGCAGAAGCCGAAGGTGAAGGGAAGCAAGGCATGCTTATGGTTGGTAATGTGATCGTAAATCGACTAACAGCTAACTGTGGAGATTTTAAAGGTTTAAGGTCAATACCCCACGTAATTTATCAAGTGCAGGGTGGAAATTACTCTTTTGAGGCCGTACAAAAAGGAAATGTTTTTTATAACAAAGCCAGAGATGTAGAAAAAGAATTAGCCAAGAAAACCTTAGACTCATGGAGAGTGCATCCCTCCAAGTATTCTCTTTGGTATTTTAATCCTTATGGAGCATGTCTCCCTACATGGTATGATCAGCCATTTGCAGGACAATATAAACAACATTGTTATTATGAACCAAAAGCCAATACATGTGATGGTGCTTATAGATAGTAAAACACGAAGACTTAAACATAGAAATTCAAAAAGACCAAATCAATTTGATTTGGTCTACTGACTTGAGTATTATTCGAAATGCTCCTCTAAGAAAGCTACCATGGAAGGATAGTATTAATTTTCTTGAATTTCTTCATTACGTTTTTGAATGGCTCTTAGTTGCTCAACCCGATCCTTCTCTTCTTCAAAAAATTGAACCAAATCGCCAATTCGATCTATGGCATTCCAACTTAAGTGATGTTCAATTCCTTCAACATCGTTGTAAATTAAATCTTCTTCTACCCCCATTATTCGCATAAATTGTTCGAGTAACTCATGTCGATACACAAGCCGTTTTCCAATCTTTTTTCCCTTTGAAGTCAAAATTAGACCTCTATATTTCTCATAAATTAAATATTGGTCCTTATCTAATTTTTGTACCATTTTTGTTACTGAGGAAGGATGAACAGATAGTGCTTCAGCAATATCAGATACTCTAGCATATCCTTTATCTTCTATTAGCATATATATTTGTTCAATATAATCTTCCATGCTGGGGGTTGGCAAGTTAATCGACCTCACTTCAAATCATAATCCGGACAAGTAGTCTTATACCATCTTACAATAGATTATATAGTGAGACAACCCTTTAACTATGTAAAATACTGTATTTCTGCTGTTGGGAAAAATTCTTGAATATAGCCCCGAAGTGTACTTTCTATATCAGAGGCATCTTCTGTTTGATAAACATATTTACCAATACCATAACGTCCCCATTTATATTTACGCTTGGTTTCATCCATTTCCAACTTGGATTTGGGATATCTTTTTTGAATAACATTTTTTGCAGGCTTTGTAAACCGATGCTGAATAAGCTCAAAAGTTAAATTTTTTATAGTAATACCCTTTAATGAGTCAGAAAGTCGTTGAAAAAGTTCTAAATACCCTTCCTGCCAATCATCGTGCATATAAATTGGCGCAACAATGAAACCAAGTGGATAACCAGCGTTCGCTACTTTTTTCGCAGCTTCTATACGTTCATCAAAAGAAGAAGTTCCTGGTTCAAAATTTTTAATTACATACCGGGAATTCACACTAAAGCGAAACCTCGTATTCCCATTGTGTTTGGCATCAAGTAGATGATCTACATGCTGATATTTTGTCACAAATCTAAGCTGTCCATATTTAGTTTGGCCAAAAAATTCAATCGTTCTCTTTAAAGAGTGTGTTAAATGGTCAATTCCAACAATGTCGGATGTGCACGCTGCCTCAAATCGGGTAATTTCAGGAACACGTTCATCAATATACTTTTGAGCTTGATCAAAGATGTCATCTAAATTGACATAGGTTCGAATGTACGGTTTACTACCAAGAGTCGTTTGTAAGTAGCAATAATGACAATGCCCCATACATCCTGTTGCTAATGGAATTGCGTATTCAGCAGATGGTTTTGAAGTATCAAATTTTAATGTCTTGCGTATCCCAACAACAAGTGTTGATTTGGCATTTCTATACTGCTGCAAGTCATTATCTCCAGGAATTCCTCTCACCTGATTGTGTGAAGTCGTTTCCCTTATTTCTAGTCCCAACTTTTCAAATTTTGCGTATAACTCTTTCCCAAGTGGATAATCAAGCGCTTTCGGTTCGAAATAAACTAGTTGAGGAACAAAGGCCTTCATATTTTCACCTCATATAATAATTCAATTTAATTTAGTATGAGCTAAAAAACAAAAAGGGATGTGTAGCTTTAAAATAAAGTTTGATCAAAATATCTCACAAACCCACATTTTACATTAACTTAAAAGAACCCGTTTTGAAAAAAAGTTTAATCAAAACGGGTTCTTTGTTTGTGAAGCATCGCACAATTTTTGTAAAAAAGTTTGATCATTTTCTCTGACCGGTCTTCAACTAAAGCCCCCATTAACTCAATAATCTCTTTTTCATTTTATCAACTATTTCTTCTCCAGATCCAATTAGATAGCTATGATGATTTTCAACATTATAGCTATCTAATTTGAATATCCTTGCCTATTAGCTGGTTTCAGCAAAGGATTCATATAGAATTATCCTTAGTTTAACCGTAGTTCCATTCTTTCTAGTTTAAAGTTTTTGTCTCTAATATAAATGAGGTTGTCTTAATTTCAAATGAATTAAGACAACCTCAAACCTTACTCTAGAGTCAATCGTTACTGGATAAATTCTTTTTGGATCTAGCAGCCATTCTTCATTTGGTTTGATAGTAACGAAAGGTTTGTTTCCTCTTTATCGGTTTTGGGCGAGAAGACTCCTTCCTCAAGCGCGTCAGCGGTAGGTGGGAGATGAATCGCTTTTTTTTTGAAATTAAAAAGCTTTTAAAAAGACAAACTGGTGTTCTGTTTGGTAAAATAATCTTATGAAAATAGGAGGAGGTGACTTAAAATGCCGACGATTTCCATTAAGATTCCTTTGTTTGAACCGACCAAAACGAAATTTGAAATGTACGAATTCATGCGAAGTGAATTTTCAAACGCATGCAATGTAGCTGT
>JBFILZ010000109.1:0-9378 GCA_041611945.1 Bacillus sp. (in: firmicutes) | reverse complement strand
TCCTTTTCCTTTAAGCGTGATGGATAATCAGATAATGTTAAGGTAATCGGATTCTGAAAGTCCAATGTGGGCAACACGACACCAGATATTTGAGTATCAGAGTCACCTTGATTATAAGCAAAATGTGATTCCGCCGAAAATCCAACCCCATTTGCATCAATAAATTCTCCTTCAAACAGAGAGTAAGTATATCTCTGATCAAGATTTGGATCTTTCATTAATACAAATGTTAAATCATTTCCCGTTGTCTCAACACTTAAAATTCGTCCATCAGAAGGAGCCTTTACTATTTTTTGTTGATCAACATTTACCACTACTTCTAATTCTTCTTTTTTAATAGCCCGAACTGAACTAAACTCTAGGTAAAGCTCTTTTTGTTTTTTAAAATAGTTACTCTCTAGAAACACAATCCACTCGTTATCATTTAAATGTGTAGCGCTTACTCCATTTGAAATGCTTCCCCATTGTTCTCCATCCTCATCAACAATACGAAGATCATCGAAATTGAAAATTTTCGTATTGTTTTTCGGGTCAAATAGTAAATGAATTCCAATCCTGGTAGGAAATACAATGATTTTCTGAACCGTGATCAACTGATTTTGAATAGGAACAGTCTCGTTCAAGACATACTCTTCCTTCATTCCTGTATATTGATCAATATCAATCGTAAATGGTAATTCCCATTTATGAGTGCTGTTGTCAGTTTGTTCTTCATTCATGGTGAAAGAAAGAGTCATACTAGTTGGCCAGCGTAAGTCTTTTATATGGAAATCAATTGTTCCGGTTGAAGGAACTCCTTTAACAAGAGGAATTGAACCGATAGAAATACTTGCTTGCAACTCCTGATTACTTGTTGTGTCCAGTAACTTAATATCATTTAACATGAGATGATCAATATCAGAATTGCTCTTTACCGTATAGAATAACACCATCTTTTCCTCATCAACAATAACTGAGTCAACAGTGATCATTAATCCGTTGTGCTCATCGGAAACTCCAACTGGCTGCATGAAATCATTCTCAATTGCAGAAAGTAGCCCTTTGTCAAAGCGGACAATCTCTACGATTTTTTCAAGTCCAGGAATATTGCTTAGGTATCCTGCAAAGCTAGTGGAAACATTTATCATGGTTAATAGAGTGCTTATTAGTAGTAATGACGCAACCAAACTTCTCCATTGAAAGCTTCGTGATTTTCTCTTTTTTCCTTTTGCTGCTTTAATACCTGATTGAATAAAAGTATCTATATTACTCGGAATTTCAATAACATCTAAATGTTGCTTCAATTCCTGTAGTTTCTCTTCTTCTTTTTCAAACAATTCATTCCTCTCCTTTCACTTGTAAATGTTTCCGCAATCCTATTAAGGCCTTATGCAGCCAAGTTTTCACAGTTCCCTCTGGACAATCCATCACTTTGGCAATATCACTGATTTTAAAATCAAAAAAATACTTTAACTTGATCACTTGTTTACTTTTTTGATCGAGAGCATCCAAAGCTTCTTCAATCTCGATTCTTTCATATGAATCATGGTGAACAGAAACTTGCTCAAGTTCATTAGATTGCAGCAGTGAAACACGCTTCTTTTTCCGAAGTTCATCACTGCAATAGTTCATCATAATTCGTACAAGCCACGTATTGAGAAAGGACGGTTCTTTAAGGTTCCCAATCGATCTGTACGCCCGATATGTCACTTCCTGTATCGCTTCTAACGATTCTTCCTGACTTTTCAAATATGAAAAGGCGATTTTATAAAGTTGCTCTTTATGTTGAAGCATTAGCTCATAAAATGCTTCTTCCTCCCCTTTAATCGCTCGTTTCACGAGCACTTGAATACTCATATCATCTCTCCTTGACACAAATGTGTTTTCTCTTTTCTAGCAATTAGACCTTGAGAGGTGGCAAAAGGTTTTAATTAATTTAATAATAAAAACTTTAAGTAAAAACACTCAATCAATATTTAGTCGAGTAATTGCACAATAGGCGAAAAAACGAAAATAATACTTCACAAAGAGACGCAGACCAATAAGTCAGTTTCTCTTTGTGAAGTATTACAATACATTTCTTCCATCTAAATAACTTCATTAAACATATTCATAGCCCTACATTTAAGGAGTTCTGATTTTTAGTTATCCAGTAACCTCTAATAGATAGAAATATAATCCACCCGATTTGCGTTTGCGCTTATTATGCACGTTTATTTATCTAAAATAGACGAGAAAATCCCCATCTTCAAGGAATGAGAAGGGCTATATTAAAGCCAACATTCATTGATATAAAATAATCTCTCTACTACTTATTTGATGCATCATAATCCTTTAGGAATCTTTTTTACTCACCTCTAATTTCTTAAATGGTATATTTCTTTCTCTCATACTTTTTAAGAATGCCAAACAAAGTAAGTCCGAATTCAATTCCTTTAATTAATGAGCCCCACTATTCCTTGTTGCAGCATTATTATTTCTCCTTTTATGAATAGCATTGATCCCCATAACAACCGCAACAAGCTCCAAAGAATCAAGCTGTTCGGAGTGATTGGTTAGTTGGTAGGCTGGAGATGAAAAGAAGCCACTTACCTTTTCAAAATTTGCTATTAGATTTAATTCGTCATCATAAATCTGATAGTGCTTTGAGAATGCCTCAGATGTTATCTCATAGATACCACGCTCATACGCATTGTATTGGAATTTCTTGGAAAATAAAGAAAACCTTGCTTTAAGTTCTCCCTTATCAATGTCTCCTTCGTTTTGAACTATCCACTTTCCACCAAAAAAGGAAAACTTTCCTCTAATCGTAACATTCCCAGCTGCATCCAGAACATCAATTTTAGTAGAAAAGGCACTTTTTAGATCAAGTTCTCCCACCTTCTCCTTTTTGTCATTAAAAATATCTGTACTACCAGCTGAAAAAAAGTTATCGGTGAAATACAATGTCTCATTACTCATTTAATCACTCCTTATAAAATTTTGAATTGTCTTACTAAATACGATTCTATTTATAAAAAGTTTCGAAGAAAGTCTCTCTTAGTCAATTGAAACAAGACCCGATCGTTGAACGAACGGGCCTTGAACAATTTTATTTTTTTATAACAGAAAATTCATTATCCACCTTCACCACTACCGGCTCTGTCTCACCGGAGAGTTCAGAGAATTGAACTTCGTATTGATCTCCAGATTTTTCAACAGACATCACCCACCACGTTATATTGGGGTCTAATGTATTGACTGAAACCGAGATTACTTTTGCAAAATCATTAGATGCTTCGTCTGTGTGAACTAAAATCTTTGCTGCTGTTGCCTGAGTGGGAAAAGATTCTGCAACAACTCCTGTATGATACACTTCAACGAGTGTCCCAACACTAATGTCAGACTGAGTAAGGGGTTTCTCCCCGTTCGCTGAAACTATTTTAGTATCATGAGTCAGTGTATAAACAGCCGCTTGTGGAAAAGCCTTTTCTCCCACCTCCACTTGTTCTGTGACCAGGATACGATCCCCATTATCTGTCATTACATAACCTTTAATATCTTTGCTCTGTTCTAAAATGTCATCCCCAGAATTTTGCTGGACACAACTTACTAAAAACAAACAAAATCCTAATGTAACTCCAATAATTAATCTTTTAAACATATAATCACCTCTACTAATAAGTCGTGAGAGTATGGACAAACGTTACATCTATTGTAAGCATTTATTTAATTCTGAAAGTGATGAACAGTAAAGAAACAAATACTATCAAACTAACTAGAACAACAGTAGAAGAATTTGTTACCCAAAGTTGATTCAAGTTGCGCTGTAGCTTGTGTAATAAAGGTTCACGTATAGGCTCAGTTCGATTGTCCACATAAACGATATGACTAACCGTATTCCCACCAAACACAGGCTCCCAGCCAAATTCCCTTTCCTCTAGCCAAATTTCAACTACATCCCCAACGGATATATCCATATAGCGCCCTCCGGGGGAATGATATGTTTTCCATAAAGGAATATACGTATATACGACCTCAATCATGTCACTCTTCTTCTCATCACTCGGTACTTTAATCCATTCTTCAACAGAAATAGTCATCTTTCTAAGCTGACTATAGTGATCTTGTTCAGTCAAATCTTTCTGAAATTCATCTTTAACAATTGTTCCAATTAGCTGAATTGGTGCATCTCTCTTCAGTTTTTCTATCTCTGCGGGATCAGGAGCAGCTTTGATTAGAGAAGGTATTGTTGCAAATAGACAAAAGAAAAAGCTTATCAAGATGAATGAATAAAGAATACGTTTTGTCATCCTTGCGACTTCCTTACCAAGAATTCCTCCTGCTACTTCCTCAATTAACATCTCTTTTCCCCCTACCATGCTTTTTTCTATATATTAGGAAACTCCTTAATTGTAAAGTAAAGCGCTTTGTAAGAGCAAATATTCGCCACCAACATCTCCTGTCATTTCCAAAAAATGGTGCGGACAAGGGAATTTGAGTGCCTATCCTTGTACAAAAAAATATATCTAAAGATATTTTAGTGAATGTTCAGATATTTCACTTGACAAAACAACCCGTTACAATAGATAATTTATAAAATCAATGTGGCAATGATTGGGCCGAGTAAATGGTGAATGATAGCTAGAGAGTGAAGTCCATAGGCTGAAAGACTTCTTATCTTCTTTACCATTGAAACCTACCCATGAGCTGTTTAGGTAAACCTAAACGTACTCCTGCGTTAAAGGAATTAGAGCTGGGCATTTTTTATGATGCCAATAAGGGTGGTACCGCGAATTTAAATCTATTCGTCCTTGATTAAGGATGGATAGGTTTTTTTATTTTTCACTTAGGCTCTGTCAAACATTGTTGTTGATTTCATGCTCGCTTTTACGCGGGACGTGCGGTAAGCCAACTCGGCACTTACGCCTCTGTTGTCTCACACCTTCCACTTCAATCAACTTCGTTTGAAAAATCAACATTGGGCTTTAACAGAGCTGTCACTTAAAAGGAGGAGAAAACATGGATATGCAACACATTGCCTTTCTCGGAGCAGGATCTATGGCAGAAGCATTAATTAGTGGAATGTTAAGAGAAGATGTTATTTCAAGTAACAGGATCATAGCGACCAATCGTTCTAACCAAGAAAGATTGGATAATTTGAAAAGAAATTTCTCTATTCAAATTACGCAAAACAAGGAAGAACTAATGAAAAGTGGTACTATCATTTTCTTAGCAATGAAGCCTAAAGATGTATTAGAAGGATTAAATGGAATAAAAAAGTTTGTGCGGAAAGATCATCTTTTCATCTCATTGCTGGCGGGTGTTTCATCACAAACAATTATGAATATATTAGAACAGGAGGTACCAATCGTTAGAGCAATGCCAAATACTTCTGCCTTTATTGGAAAATCTTCAACCGCATTAGCAACAGGAGAATTTGCAAATACACATCATTTAGAAGTAGCAAGTATGCTTCTTCAAACGGTTGGTACGATCACAACGGTAACAGAAGAGCAATTACATGCCGTAACTGGATTGTCAGGTAGTGGGCCTGCCTACATTTATTATGTAGTTGAATCAATGCTCGAAGCATCCCATGACTTAGGACTAGACACTAACATAGCAATGGAGCTTATCATTCAAACAGTTGTAGGAGCTGCCGGAATGCTCCAACAAACGAAGCTTAATCCAGCTTTACTACGTAAAAAAGTTACAAGTGAAGGCGGAACAACAGAGGCTGGCATTAAAACACTTGAACAGTATCACTACAAACAGGCTATGATTGACTGTATTAAACAAGCAACAAAAAGATCAATAGAAATGGAGGAACGGTATGCCGTTCAACGAAATTAATCCCAGTTGACGGAAGAGAGAAGTAGAAAGTACTCATACCTCTCTTTTCCGTTTTATATTTATGGGACTTTTGCAAATAAGCTTTGAATTCGATTGGATTATAAAAATGAATTTCACCTCACTCGGTTCTAAAATAACTGAAAATTGGGCTTGGAATCGAAAGCTCACTCAATTATCTCTCCCCATAAAAAATTTACATTTGGTTTCTCCTAAATTGCAAATCCATCAAACATGTATGTTTTCATGCAATTCATCAAATACTTTTAAGGATATTCCTTGGAATATCAAATGTTTCAGAATCCTACTATGAGGTGATATACGGATGAGTTATAAAGATCAATTAGATCCACATTCTCAGCAATTTCACCATAACTGGACAAGACCAAAGCGTTCAAAAACTCAGGTAAACGGGCATACTACCATGTCTCAAACAAACATTATCCTGAGAAGTAATGCAAAGGCTCATAGATGGCACTGAAATATGGGAAAGAAGACTTGTACAAGTCTTCTTTCTTTTTAGTTATTCTCTTGTAGAAAATTACTTTCATACCAATCTATTCTAATTTCAATTCGAAATATGCAAAAATCGAACCCATTATACCATTTGTATGCCATTACAACGGAGGAAGGGAAAAAGAATACAATACAAACACCAGCACAACAATTAGGAATAACTGACAAAGCGTTTGAATTAAAGGATATAATCTATTTAAGATAGTTCGCTAGTAATAGTGAACTTTTTTTTTCGCTCTGTTAAAGCTAAAAATTGATTTTTTAAACGAAGTTGATTGAAGTGGAAGGTCTGAGACACCGGAGCTGCAAGGGCTCACCGCACGCCACACGGAAAGCAAGCATCCTGCAGCTGAGATCAACAACAACTTTTAACAGAGACCTTCATGGAAAACAATTTTGCACCATGAGGTATGAAAATAAGCAATATATTCCTTTAGCAGTGATCGAAGTGGAAGAACGCGAGACTCCTCGAAAATACTCCCGCATTTCCTTCGTGCGGTGAGAATTCATGGAAGCCTATTCAAAGTCCTGTGGGACTAGCGGACAGGTGAGACCTGAAGGCGCTATCGCCGAGGGGCTCACCGCACGCCACACGGAAAGCGAGTGTTCTGGAACGAAGATCCCCTTATTTTCAGGGTAGCCTTATATTTAAGGGGAATTAGCTTTATAAAAAAATTAAAGCCAAATCAATAAATTGTTCGTCTAATAAATGAAAGGTGATTAAGGAGGTGGCAATTGATTGTTAAATTTAGTTAGGAATGCTCAAAAAGGTAATGATAAAGCGTTTTTGGCTTTATTTCAGGAATACGAACAAGATATTTTTAGAATGGCTTTTGTCTATGTGAACAATCAAAGTGATGCACTAGATGTGGTTCAAGAAACAGCATATCGTTCATTTAAGACAATCAAAAATCTAAAAGAGCCAAAGTATTTTAAAACTTGGTTAATAAGAATAGCAGTTAACTGTTCGTTAGATTTACTTCGGAAGCAGAAAAAAGTAGTTCAGTTAAAGCCAAAACTTGAGGGGAATTTATCAAGAGATATTAGTGAAGATGTTGATTTAGAAGTGACGGTTCGTGACTTAATTGAAGGTTTAAATGAAGAAGAAAAAAGTGTTGTTATTTTAAGATTTTACGAAGGATTAACTTTCAAGGAGATATCAGAAACACTTGATATTCCTTTAGGTACGGCAAAAACAACATTATATAGAGCTTTAGACAAGCTCCGTAATAATTTGAAAGGAGATGATTTCTATGAGTAATAAGATTAAACAAGAAATGAATAAAATTGAAATACCAAAAGAGCTGAGTGAAAGAAGTAAAATAGGCGTTTCACAAGCAAAAAAAGAAATGAAAAATAATAGAAGAAGATATAATGTAAAAGCTATCGGTATTGCTGCCGCTTTACTTGTATCTATCGGAGCATTTACTTTGTTTACTAACGATTTGAAAGATACAACAAAAAATTCAGATACACCAGTTGTTAGGGAAGATGGCGGAGTTCATATTCCTGCTATTCAATTACCAGAGGAAAATACGAGTGCTGATATGATTGGCTTAATTGTATATAACGGGGAAATTTATACACAAACATGGTCAGAGATAGATGTCAAAGCTGCCATGGATCTTTTAGGCGAAAAGCTAGGAACAACAAAAGGAACAATAGATGAATGGAGTGAACAAAAAGCCTACGATGAAGAGTTTGCATCGACAATAGGAAAGGAAGATGTTTACACTGTTAAGGGGTACGATAAAGACTTTAGAATAATGACTTATAAAGAACAAGACGGGAAAATATATGCCGAATTTTATGAGAACCTCAATGGAATTACAATATATAGCGGTGAAGATGTATTCGGTAAATTAAATATCGTTGAAAATATATCTTCTGCACAATATAGAACATTTAGTGATTGGAATAACGGTATTGATAATTATAAACCTATTACAGATATGGAAACATTAAATAGCTTTGTTACAGAACTAAACAAGGCAAAGCCTTTACCTCGTGGTCAAAATTCGGACCCAATAAGTAATTCACGAACCGACGAGCAATTTAGGGAATTAAGTATTAACTTGAAAGACGGTTCTAAGGTTAGACTTACTCTCTTAAAAGATGGTTATATCTATTATGGATTTATGGGTGTATATTTTGAAAATAATGAAGATGTTTTTTCAAAATTATGGAGTACCCTTGAATGAAATCCACAGTAATACCATTACAAAACGCTCAGATGCTAAAAATTCTGAGCGTTTTTGTCTGCTACTTTTATGCTAAATTATTTATTATTTTTAGTGTCTTCTCTCCCATAATCTAGTTATAAAGATCAATTAGATCCACATTCTCAGCAATTTCACCATAACTGGACAAGACCAAAGCGTTCAAAATCTCAGGTAAACGGGCATACTACCATGTCTCAAACAAACATTATCCTGAGAAGTAATGCAAAGGCTCATAGATGGCGCTGAAATATGGGGAGATATGTATGATACTTACTTTGATTTGACTGACCAAGAAAAGGAAAAATTAAATAGAACTATCGAGCGTGATAATTTTCGAGGATGAACTTTGTTGAACGCTACGTTCATTTTTCTTTTGCTCTAAGTCATTTTTTGACTTAGCTAACTTCTGTAACCGTTCCTGTAATAATGGAATAGGGAAGAGGTTTTGTTCAAATACTTCCATATATTTCCCTTGCATGGCATTGGCTTGTTTAAGTTCTTTTCCAATCATTTCTTCCCTCTTTTTAGTTTCACATTTTTGGAAAACAGAGGGATGGTTCTATTGTTTTTGATATAATAGATAGGATAAATGAACAAGAATAGGTGGAAAACAAATGGATTTAATAAAACAGATTGAAGAGCTTAATTTTGCACTTTTACAGTCCTTTTCAAATAAACAAGATCAAATATGGGGAGTTTTGTTTTGGAACCAACACCAACCTGACTATTATGATGCAAACCATGCCCATGTGAGTGAACAACCTGACCACCCTGAAAAAGTTATCGATGAGGTCATTTCATTTTATGAAGCTTTGAATATTAGTCCTAG
>JBFILZ010000108.1:0-9381 GCA_041611945.1 Bacillus sp. (in: firmicutes) | reverse complement strand
GGGCTGCCATGGCAGTTTTTTCTGTTGGAAACTTCTGGGCTTTCGCGTGTAGAAATCAATTGAGAGTGAAAGGTATGGCTTTGAGAGAGGAAGATACTCCGTTGAAAGAGTAAGATCGTCACTTGAGCGTGAAAGATTATGATTATTCAATGGAATCTCACTTTCCAGGATTCCCTTCAGAAGCGAAGCGTAAAGAACCAATTGGGGCTGCCATGGCAGTTTTTTCTGTTGGAAACTTCTGGGCTTTCGCGTGTAGAAATCAATTGAGAGTGAAAGGTATGGCTTTGAGAGAGGAAGATACTCCGTTGAAAGAGTAAGATCGTCACTTGAGAGTGAAAGAGTATGACTATTCAACGGAATCTCCACTTTCAAGGATTCCCTTCAGAAGCGAAGCGTAAAGAACCAATTGGGGCTGCCATGGCAGCCTTTTCTGTTGGAAACTCCTGGGCTTTTGCGTGTAGAAATCAATTAAGAGTGAAAGGTATGGCTTTGAGAAAGGAAGATACTCCGTTGAAAGAGCAAGATCGTCATTTGAACGTGGAAGGTAATAGGTATTTAAAGAAGTGTTAGATGGAACCACAGAAAATGCTGGATGCCTAAGGACAAAATACCCTCAAGTGCGCTCAAATACATTCTAAATTCGTCACTATCACAACTATGTAATCATTTCGGTAATCGAAAAATAAATCGAATGAGATATTGTAATATTCAAATAATATTGTTAAAGTTTAATAATTATTTGCAGGAAATCATAGGATAATTAAACAATATATCCAAAAAGAGAGGAGGCGCACTACGATTTATGAAATATTTCATTTCAATAGACATGGAAGGAATTACAGGATTACCTGATTACACTTTTGTTGATTCATCTAAACACAATTATGAAAGAGCCCGGCGAATCATGACGGAAGAAGCGAATGCAATTATCGAAGGACTCCTTTTAAATGGCGCAAAAGAAATCCTTGTGAATGATAGTCATTCAAAGATGAATAATTTATTAGTAGAAGATTTACATACTGAGGCGACACTGATAACAGGTGCGGTCAAGCCTTATTCCATGGTTCAATCGCTAGATTATACATATGATGCTGCAATATTTGCAGGTTATCACTCTCGCGCTGGTCAACCGGGGGTAATGAGCCATTCTATGACGTTTGGTGTTCGAAATATGTACATAAATGATGTGGTAATTGGAGAACTCGGTTTCAATGCTTATGTTGCGGGACATTTTGGCGTACCCGTTATATTAGTAGCAGGGGACGATGGAGCTTGCCGCGAAGCGGAAGCACTTATTCCGAATATCACAACAGTGGCAGTAAAAAAGTCAATTTCGCGACAAGCTATAAAGACGCTGCATCCAAAAAAATCTCATGTTTTATTAAAAGAGTATGTCAAAAAAGCAGTGGATTATCGGCATTTGGTGAAACCATTAACTCCGCCGGAAAATCCGACATTAAGAATTGAGTTTAATAACTATGGCCAAGCAGAGTGGGCAGCATTAATGCCTGGAACAGAAATTGAAAGTGGTACGACGATTGTGAAGTTTGAAGCAAAAGACATTTTGGAAGCATATCGTGCGATGTTAGTGCAAGTGGAGCTAGCTATGAAAACGACATTCTGTTAGGGGGATCGCTAGTGTTCGCATATACAATTAAGCGATTTTTCATGATGATAATGACAATCTTAATTATTTCGACTTTAACCTTTATTTTAATGCATTCAATTCCAGGATCACCTTTCAATGAAGAACGGACAACCAACGAAACGATTCAAGCAAATTTAGAGGAATTCTATAAGTTAGATGAACCTTTACCAGTTCAGTACTTATATTACTTAAAATCAATTGTCACGTTTGATTTTGGACCATCTATTAAAAAGCCAAATGAAACGGTCAATGAATTACTAGCGAGAGGTTTTCCTATATCGTTTGAACTTGGAATGACGACAATTTTAGTTGCGGTGATTTCAGGTATATTACTTGGAACCTTTGCCGCACTCAGACATAACGGTTTCATCGATTATTTCGCCATGACGTTTGCGGTTGTAGGGATTTCTGTTCCAAACTTTGTACTTGCTACATTGCTGATACAAAAACTAGCGGTCGATTATAATATTTTCCCTCCTGCGACCTGGTCGAGCCCCATGCATATGGTGCTACCGGTACTCGCGTTGGCAACGGGACCAATGGCGATTATTGCCCGTTTGACTCGTTCGTCTATGTTAGAAGTGCTCACACAAGACTACATTCGAATGGCGAAAGCAAAAGGGCTATCACCTTTTCGAATAGTCGCACGACATGCTCTTCGAAATGCATTAATGCCTGTTGTAACGATTATGGGAACGATGCTCGCAGGGATATTAACGGGGACATTTGTTATTGAGAAAATCTTTGCCATCCCTGGGATGGGTAAATATTTTGTTGAAAGCATAAATAACCGAGACTATCCAGTTATCATGGGCACGACTGTTTTTTATAGTACGTTCCTCGTATTTATGTTGTTTGTTGTTGATATCGTTTACGGTTTATTGGATCCTCGGATTAAGTTACATAAGAAAGCGGGTGATGCGTGATGACAAACAACCACGAATCAACAACTGTATCACCCAACCAAGTACCAGACGAGTGGTTTCGTAAAAAAGACAAAGATTTAATCGAAGCAGAAGCAGTCGTACGACCATCGCTCTCTTATTGGAAAGATGCTTGGCGACGTCTAAAACAAAATAAATTGGCGATGACAGGATTAATTTTCCTTGTTATATTAGCGCTATTTGCCATTTTTGGTCCGATCTTTTCACCTCATGCGGTAGATGGTATGGACTTGCCTAATCAAAATCAACCTCCAAGTACAGAGCATTGGTTTGGAACGGATGAA
This sequence comes from Bacillus sp. (in: firmicutes), assembly GCA_041611945.1. GTDB lineage: Bacteria > Bacillota > Bacilli > Bacillales > SA4 > Bacillus_BS. Next base: position 6,505 of record JBFILZ010000108.1, on the reverse strand, counting down.
ATGGGTCGAGATGTTTTCACTCGAACTTGGTATGGTGCTCGCATTTCATTGTTTGTAGGACTAGCTGCAGCACTAATCGATTTCTTTATTGGCATTATTTATGGAGGTATTAGTGGCTATAAAGGTGGCAGAGCTGATGGAATTATGATGAGAGTCATCGAAGTACTATATGGCTTGCCACATTTATTGGTTGTGATCTTATTAATGGTTGTTATGGGTCCAAGTTTAACAACGATTATTGTTGCATTGACGATTACCGGTTGGGTTGGAATGGCGCGGATTGTGCGCGGACAAGTGTTGCAAATAAAGAATTACGAATTTGTAACTGCTTCGAAATCATTCGGAGCTAGGACTCCACGTATCATTCGAAAAAACTTATTGCCAAATACGATGGGTCCAATTATTGTCCAAATGACTTTGACTGTGCCAAGTGCTATTTTTGCCGAGGCATTCTTAAGTTTCTTAGGGTTAGGTATTCAAGCTCCGTTTGCGAGTTGGGGAGTTATGGCGAATGATGCACTTCCTGTTATTTTATCGGGTCATTGGTGGCGTCTATTCTTTCCGGCGTTCTTTATTTCATTTACAATGTTCGCATTTAATGTGTTAGGTGATGGTTTGCAAGATGCGCTCGATCCGAAGTTGAGGGGGTGACACACATGAATGAACATCAATTAGATTTAGCCAAAGAAATGGAAACAGAAAAGAGAGATGAGCTTAGTAGGATGAAGAAACAGAGTCAAACTGTTCCTAGTTATAAAACAAAGAAGCAGAAAATGATTTCAGATGAAGTTATTTTAGAGGTTGATAATTTACATGTTCAATTCAGTACTTTTGGCGGAAATGTCCACGCAGTTCGAGGAGTGTCATTCAATCTTAGGAAAGGCGAAACACTCGCAATAGTTGGTGAATCAGGTTGTGGGAAATCGGTTACGTCAAATGCCATTATGGGACTCATTCCTCAGCCGCCAGGTCGAATTTCTGAAGGTCGTGTCATGTTCAAAAATCAAGAACTAACCAAGATGACGAAGAAACAGATGCGAAAAGTGCAAGGGGTCGACATTTCTATGATTTTCCAAGACCCCATGACGGCGCTAAACCCAACGTTAACAATTGGAGAACAGTTAACGGAAGGTGTCCGAACACATACTAATGCGAACAAATCACAAGCAAAGGAAAAAGCACTGGATATGCTTCACTTAGTGGGTATTCCAAATCCACAAGAACGTCTTAAGCAGTATCCCCATCAATTTTCAGGAGGAATGAGACAGCGTATTGTGATTGCAATGGCACTCATTTGTGAGCCGGAACTATTGATTGCGGATGAACCAACTACTGCTCTGGATGTAACAATACAAGCACAGATCCTAGAATTATTTGAAGAGATTCAACAAAAGACAGGTGTTTCAATTGTGTTGATTACACATGATTTAGGTGTAGTCGCCAAAATTGCTGATCGCATTGCAGTGATGTACGCAGGTAAAATCATTGAGCTGGGTGCAAAGCGAGAAATTTTCTACACACCTCAACATCCGTATACACAAGGATTACTTAAATCGGTTCCTCGTCTTGATTTACTTGAGGAAGAACTTCAACCGATTGAAGGAACACCACCAGATTTATTCTCACCACCTACTGGTTGTCCATTTACAGCGAGGTGTCCTTTTGCAATGGAAGTGTGTGAGCATATTCATCCAACTACAACGGTGAAGTCTACGTCACACCAAGTTGATTGTTGGTTGCAAGATGAACGAGCGCAAGCTTTTCGTAATGAACTAAAAGTATAATTTTGTGGATGTCAGCACATGAAAAGAACTTGCACCATTTTAAATGAGCAACAACTCAAAAATAGGTTTAACGCACTTATGTGCAAAATGATATAGTTCAAACAATTAACCAAGGGGGAACATACATGAAGAAGTGGTTACTATTAGTATTGACAGCATGGCTAGTTGCAGTATTGGCAGCTTGTACGGCCAATAATGATGCAGGTGAAAGCGACAAAGGGAACGGAAAAACAGAAGAAAAAGTTCTTTACTTAAATAATGGAAATGAACCAACTACGTTCGATCCATCAGTTGGATTTGATGCGGTTTCATGGAATGCATTGAATAACTTGATGGAAGGTCTAACTCGTTTAGGGGAAGATCATTTACCAAAAGAAGCAACAGCTGAAACAATTGATGTTTCAGAAGATGGATTGACGTATACATTTAACATTCGTGAAGATGCTAAATGGTCGAATGGTGATTCTGTAACAGCAAATGATTTCTTATATGGATGGACACGTATGTTAGATCCAAATACAGCTTCACCAGCTGCATTTTTAGGCTATTTCATTGAAGGAGCGGAAGCGTTCAATACGGGTGAAGGTTCGATTGAAGATGTAGGGATGAAAGTTGTAGATGAAAAAACATTTGAAGTAAAACTGACAGCTCCTACTGATGCATTTTTTAACATTATTACAAACCCAAGCTTTTTCCCAGTTAATAAAAGTGTGGCAACTGAAAATCCAGAATGGTTCACGGAAGCGGATTCATTTGTGGGTAACGGACCATTCCAATTAGCAACATGGGAACACGATGTGAAAATGGTATTCGAAAAGAATGCGGAGTACTGGGATGCAGAAACTGTTAAGTTAGATAAAGTCGAGTGGGCAATGGTAAACGACTCGAATACAGAATACCAAATGTATGAAGCTAACGAACTTGATGTATCAGATGTTCCAGCAGAACTATCGGAGCAACTAATGGATAGCGAAGAAGTATCTGTTCAAGATCAAGCAGGAACGTACTTCTATCGTTTTAATACAACGATGGAGCCATTTACAAACGCTAAGATTAGAAAAGCATTTGCACTAGCTGTGAATCAAGAGCAAATCGTAGAATTCGTAACGAAAAATGGTGAAAAACCAGCACATGGTTTCGTATCTTACGGATTCCAAGGTCCGGACGGGAAAGACTTCCGTGATGCTGTTGGGAATTTAGTTGAGTTTAACGCAGAAGAAGCGAAGAATTTGTTAGAAGAGGGTATGGAAGAAGAAGGCTACGAAACATTACCAACTGTGACTCTAACATATGCTACTTCAGATACACATCAAAACATTGCTGTCGCTTTACAAGCACAATTTAAAGAAGCTTTAGGTGTAGATGTAGAGCTTGCGAATGTGGAATCGAGTGTATTTTCTTCTGAACAAAAAGAATTGAAGTATCAATTATCACGTTCATCTTTCTTACATGATTATGCGGATCCAGTGAACGCAATTGAAAGCTTTATTACAGGTTCATCCATGAACCGTACAGGTTGGTCAAATGCTGAATTTGACAAGCTGATTGCTGATGCAAAAGCTGAAACAGATCCAGCTGTGCGTTGGAAGCTTTTGTTGGATGCCGAGAAATTATTAATGGAAGAAGCACCGATTTTCCCAATTCACTTTTATAACCAAGTGGCTTTACAAAAGCCAGGGGTGAGTGGGATTGTTCGTCACCCAGTGGGATACTTAGAGTTGAAATGGGCAGATAAATCTGCTGAATAGTACAAGAGGTTGCGGCGTTGCAATAGCGCGCCGCACACTTCTGTTAATAAAAGAAGTTATACTAGGATGTATATCTTGTTTTATTAACAGAAGGCTGGGTTACATGTTTTGTAGAGATTCTACAAATCAACTACGCTTTCATAGCCAGATTACTCGCTTCGTTCACATGAATAATTGAAGTGAAATGCGACTGTCTTTAACGGAAATCATAACAGAAAAAGAGGGGTAATTCATATGCGTATTAGACCACCGAGATTACAAAAAGGGGACACAATAGGAATCATCGCTCCTTCGAGTCCACCTAATCTAGAAAGCTTGCAACGCTCTTTGTCGTTTTTAGAAAGACTTGGCTTAAACGTCAAAATGGGCAAACATGTTGAAGGCAAACATGGCTATCTTGCAGGCACAGATGATGACCGATTAACAGATTTACATGAAATGCTTGCAGATCCTGCAATCAAAGGCATCATTTGTGCTGGTGGGGGTTACGGAGCGGGAAGGTATGCAGATCGAATTGATGTGCAATTAATGGCTGAACAACCGAAAATACTGTGGGGATACAGCGATATCACCTATTTACACACGACAATTGGTCAATATGCGAATGTCGTGACCTTCCATGGTCCTATGCTAGCTTCAGATGTTGGATTGGACACATTCCAAGACTTGTCTGCAAAAATGTTCAATCAATTATTTGAACCAATCGAACTTCATTATTCCGAAGCTATTTCGCCACTTACTACATTAGGTGGCGGAGTTGCACAAGGAGAATTAGTTGGAGGGAATCTCTCGTTACTCGTTAGTGCACTCGGCACTAAGTTTGAAATTGATACACGAGGGAAGCTGTTATTAATAGAAGATGTGGATGAAGAGCCATATCAAATTGATAGCATGTTAAACCAATTGCGTTTAGCTGGAAAATTAAATGAGGCAGCAGGAATCGTTGTTGCTGATTTTGCTCGTGCAGAACCGAAAAAACGTAAAGAAACCCTTTCACTAGTTGAGGTATTACAACATTACTTAGGAGATTTAAGTAAACCGGTTGTTACAGGATTCAAAATCGGACACTGTGAACCGCATTTTGCTATTCCTCTAGGTGTAGAAGCACGATTAGATGGAGATTCCAAAACACTTACAATTTTACCAGGCGTCGAATAACTGGAGGTGTCCTAACGTGAACATCCTTTCAATTGAAACGGTGCAAGTCGCTGTTCCGCTAACAAAACCTTTTAAAACAGCTCTTCGTACAGTTACTGTCGCAGAATCTATTTTTGTGAAAATAACAACAGATAGTGGCATGGTTGGTTGGGGAGAAGCCCCACCGACTCATGTTATTACTGGTGATTCGCTTGGCAGTATCCAGTTTGCTATCGAACAAGTAATTGGACCTCAGCTAATCGGCCTAGATTTAAGACATTCGGAGCGGGTTTTTCAAAAATTGCACCGCTGTATGGTAGGCAATTCGAGTGCAAAAGCTGCTCTAGATATGGCTATTTACGATTTGCTTGGACAGCAGGCAGGAATGCCTCTCGTGACCTTCCTTGGCGGGTATCGAGATACACTTGAAACAGACTTCACCGTTAGCGTGAATGATGCAGAAGAAATGGCGGAAGACGCTATGCGCTATATGAAAAGTGGATTTAATGTTTTGAAGGTTAAAGTAGGAATTGACGATATTGAAGGGGATATTGATCGGATTCGAGCGATTCGAGCAGAGATTGGTTTCGATACGAAATTGCGTCTTGATGCCAACCAAGGTTGGGAAGCAAAAGAAGCTGTTCGTGCAATTGGACAGATGGAAGATGCGGGTCTACAAATCGAGTTTATTGAACAACCAGTTAAAGCTCATGATATCGAGGGATTAAAGCATGTGACCACCCATACATATACGCCAATTATGGCTGATGAAAGTGTTTTCTCGCCAAAAGATGCCTTACAAGTCTTACAATTACGTGCAGCTGATTTAATCAACATTAAACTGATGAAAGCTGGGGGCATTTATAAAGCATTGAAGATAAACGCTCTTGCCGAAAGTTATGGCATAGAATGTATGACGGGAAGCATGATTGAAACGAAACTTGGCATCACTGCTGCAGCTCACTTTGCCGCAAGCCAGCCAAACATTACTCGCTACGATTTTGATGCTCCTCTTATGTTAGCGGAGGACATTGTTGAAGGCGGAGTAATTTATGAGGGACGTATCATACGATTTTCAAATGCGAATGGTTTAGGTATAAACAAAGTACGTATGGATGAACGATTTATGCGTAAATAGTAGGGGGATTTCACATGTTAGTTCAAACATCAACAACTTGGGTTTGTTCGGTCTCGGTAGCAACCGTATGGGCAACACCAGAATCGGTAAGAGAAATCGATCAACCTGGAATAGATAATCCTGTTCGAATGAACAAATGGATTGAAGCGATGACAAATAAAGAATTACTAGACTTGTGCGACGAAAATCGTGTCCAAACTCAATTGTTATTTGGTGAACCTGTGCTTGTAGAAGAAATAGTCGGAGACTGGGCAAAAGTTATTTGCACATGGCAGACATCTAAAAAACATGAGCGTGGGTATCCAGGGTGGGTACCGATTTCACAATTAAAGGAGCTTCCGAGAATCTCAGATTTCGGTTACGCAAAGGTACGTATTCCAAAAGTACAACTATGGACATTAGACCGAAAACCAAAACTAGTTGTTCCGTTTAATACGATTTTACCTGTAATCGACAATAATTCTTCCTTTACGATGGTTCATACACCACTTGGTGATTTACTAGTATGGAGCGAGCATGTTGAAATTTCCCCAGGAATTGAATCTTTTATTGAACGTTCTGGGGCAGAAATCGTTTCCTGTGCAAGTACGTTTTTAGAGTTACCTTATTTTTGGGGAGGCATGTCCCCATACGGATTTGATTGTTCAGGACTCACCTACAATATGTTCAAAGCTCATGGTTACTTTATACCGCGAGAT
>JBFILZ010000107.1:0-9427 GCA_041611945.1 Bacillus sp. (in: firmicutes) | reverse complement strand
CGTTTACGTGTTTTATCTGATTACACAGGCTTTTCTTTTCACGAGATGGATCTCGTAAACGCAGCTGAGCTAGACAAACTTTTTCATGAGGGGCATTTCACAACGGTCTACCACCTTGCTGCACAGGCGGGTGTTCGTTATAGTTTAGAAAATCCACGAACCTATATTGACTCAAATATAGTGGGATTTACAAATATAATCGAAGCATGTAGACAAAATAAGATTAAGCACTTATTGTACGCCTCTTCAAGCTCTGTATATGGGGCAAATAGGAAGGTTCCTTTTTCCATAACTGACCCAGTTGACCATCCGGTTAGCCTGTATGCGGCTACGAAAAAGGCAAATGAACTATTGGCGCACACGTATAGCCATCTTTATCAGTTACCGACAACTGGGATGCGACTATTTACTGTTTACGGTCCTTGGGGTAGACCAGATATGGCTTATTATTCCTTCACAAGAGACATCATCGAGGGCAACACAATCCAAGTGTTTAACGGTGGAAAAATGAAACGGGATTTTACATACATTGATGACATTATTGAGGCAATGGTGAGGCTAAAGAATCAGATTCCTACACCAGATTCAGACTGGGATCCGAAACGTCCCAAACCGAATACAAGCTATGCACCTTATCAACTGTTCAATGTAGGAAATGAGAATCCCGTAGAATTACTAGCCTTTATCAATCTCTTAGAAGAGGTAATTGGCAAAAAGGCAGTCACCACCTTTGCTCCAATGCAAAAAGGAGATGTGGTTGAAACATATGCCGATGTTAGCACACTAAAAAATAAAATTGACTATCAACCATCTACCACTCTGAAACAGGGATTAACTAATTTCGTACAGTGGTATCAATCATATGGTCATTAATGAAGGGACTGCACTTAAATGCAGTCCCTACTTATGAGCCTTGATACAAAAGGTGATCCATCCCAAATAATTTCACTTTTTGCTTTTCGTCTAACCATTTCCGGTTTTCGTAGAAGGGTAAAAAAATTCTCTTGTGACAGCTCTCCAAGATCATGTTTTTCACAAAGTCGAGTCAAATAACTCATTCGTAATTCATCCAAACTCTTTGATTCATTCAATTGAGAGGTAGAAAACTCATAGAGCACACTAGCCCGTGGCAAACGCTTCACTCGAAACTGATAGGAAACACGTAAAAAGAAGTCCCAATCCCAATAATTATTGACGGATTCATCAAATCCACCAATATGGTCATGTAAACTTTTCCTGTACAAACAGCCTGATGAAACAAAAGTGGAAACCTTCTTCATCTCCTCCAAGTTATGCTCATAAGCGAAAAGCATCCGATTAACCGGAGTTCTTACACCGTCAACAACCTCAAAATTAACAATTTCAACATCTGAAAAAATGAGATCAAACTCAGCTATTTTTTCTAAGCTCTGTTCCAAGTGATCATTCAGGAGTAAATCATCATCGTCACAAAGGAGGATATAGTCCCCTTTTGCTGCCGCTAACCCAATATTACGAGCATGAACATGCCGCGAATTATCAACTAGATTAATAATCGTCATTTTCAAGTGTGGATATAACTCAACTAACACATCAACTGGGGGGCCACCATCATTGACAATAACAATTTCAAAATTTTGATACGATTGCCGATGAAGAGACTCCACAAGCTCTGCCAATTTGAAGAGACGATTAAAGGTTGGGATAAGTACCGTGATCAATTGTGATCCTCCGAACGTAGTTTGATTATACTAGTATAATGGACCTAACTTCGTGTCGCTAGTACGAATATAAAAAAAAAAGCCTGCTATTTTTCGAAAAAAATAACAAGACTAATTAGAAATCGTTTTTTTATCAGAAATTCGCTTTCTAAATTCTAACAATAATTTATTACCGTGTAAGCCTTCACCAATCAGAGCCGTGAGGATCCCTTCAGAAATATCTGCTTTTCCAAAGAGCACACCGTGGAAAAGTACACTTACATTGTCTTCCATAGCGGTAATTGATTGAATGGTTGTAATAAAGGTAGCAGGGTCATTGTCTTCACGTGATATGACAGCTTGGAGCTTTACTTCCCGTTCTGCGTCTTTTAGCTTTGTAAAAAGATCCTGATATTTTTTATCCATAAAACCTTCTAACAACCATTGTCTCTCTTCATCTTCCTTGTTAATGACAAGGCCATCTACTAAAGTAATCTCCTGACTTTCTACAAAATCAGTCGGATGTGAAATCCTTAAGGACACTAGTTTAAATGTTTTCATAGTTCCTCCTTATAGCCGGTGCTTTTCTATTATTATAGCATGTTCGATTACTTAATCATAAACTTTACCTACTTACTAGAAATGACAATCGGACAAATGAATAGATTTTGAATTTTGATACAAAAAGTCATACACTAAAAAAAATAAGGAGGTATGTCTCTTGAATCCAATTCCCGACCATCTGAAGAAAGGGTTAAAAATTATTTTTATCGGTTTTAATCCAAGCATTAAATCGAGTGAAACCGGGCATCATTTTGCAAATCCCAATAATCGGTTTTGGAAGATTCTCTATGAATCAGGTTTAACACCAAGACTTTATAAGACAGAGGAAGATCAAGATCTAATTAAACTTGGATTTGGCTTAACGAATATAGTCATGAGACCTACGAAGGAAGCACTCGAAATTACGAAAGAAGAGTATGAAGAAGGAAGAATACTTTTGCAAAATAAATTAAAAGTGTATCAACCTCAAATAGCATGTTATGTCGGAAAAGGAGTTTATCAGGAGCTTACGAGAACAAAGAAAATCGAGTGGGGAGTTCAGTCTGCCTCGGTTGTAGAAGGAGTAACTGATTTTGTAGCCCCTTCATCAAGTGGTCTCGTGCGAATGAAAATTACTGAAATAATCGGTATTTATAAACAACTAAATGATTTCAGAGGAGTCCACAGTTAAACTCCGTGCTGAATTTTCAACCTCATTTTTTTGAATATCTACTTCATAACCTTTACATGAACATGGCAGTGGAAGTAAATACTACTTCAATCCACATATGTTTGAAGAGGTGAAAAAATGGATATTCAACGATATAAAATAGTAGAAGACAATAATGGATATACACTAGAATTATACATAGGGGGTTTCCAAGAAGAATTTGCTAGTGAGTTTAATCAGCAAGTAGATACTAAGAAAAACCTTTTAATAGAAGCAAGGAGAATCGCTAAGGAGTATTACCCCAATCTAAAAATTAACACGGTCAAAGTCTTAGCTGGAATGATGCTGATAAGTGTCATGAGTCTAGGAAATCTTGAGAACGTTGAAGCCAGCCCAATGAGTTCTTCAACCTTTCAAGTTACTACAGGGTATCCAATCGTTTCTCATACCGTCAAAAGTGGTGAGGCTCTCTCGCTCATTTCACGTCAATATACTGTTACAGTAGGGGATATTAAGAACTTTAATAATCTCCAAAGTGACATGATTTATGCCGGGCAAAAACTTCAGATACCGCTGTACTCTTATATTGTCGTAAGTGGCGATTCATTGTTCGGGATTGCCAAAAAGCTAAATACGAATGTAGCAGCTATTAAGGATACGAATAAACTCACATCTGATCTTCTTTTTATTGGCCAGAAACTATTGATTCCGATATCAAAGACAACCGTTGAGATAGCTCCTACCTTATCTCAATCCCCAACTCAGGAAGTAACAGAATCAAAAGTAGAAACAGGTACTTACATTGTAAAGTCTGGTGATTCTCTTAGCGTAATATCAAAACAATATGACACAACAGTCCAAGACATACAACGGATTAATGGACTAACTACGTCCATGATTTATCCAGGTCAATTATTAAGAGTTCCAACTCATATGCCTATAATACCAACTGATCCTATACCACAAATTCCTCCCCCAGCAAACGAACAACAGATATTCTATACCGTTGTAGCAGGAGACTCGTTATCTGTCATTGCGAAAAAGCATTCCGTTTCTGTGGATTCGATAAAAAAAGGTAACAATTTGACAACAGATTTAATACATATCGGGCAACAACTAAAAATACCCACAAAAATTGACACAATTAATCAACCAAAAACAGACGCACAATTAACTAACTCCACAGGTGAGAAATCGGCTCCATCAGAGATACCAAATGATACAAATAAGATCGTATACACAGTCGTATCTGGTGATTCCTTAAGTGTAATTGCTAAACGATTTCATACAACTTTACCTGAAATTATTCGAATAAATCAATTGAATTCGGATATGATTTTTGCTGGCCAGAGGCTCAATATTCCTATTTCTTCTATAGTCGTCGACAAAACTCCACCAAAAAGTCCTGAAGTGAATTCATTGGAAGTCGTTCATCAAAAAAATGTAGAAGCTTATATGATTACAGGCAACGCTGACCCACATGCGAAAGTGGAAATTACCGCAAAAGACGAAACTAATCAAGAAATAGCTCAAGTAGTAACAGCAGACGAAAATGGAGTCTTCAAACTAAATCAAGGTTTTACCACATTAAAAGACGGTCAACTATCAATAGTAGCAACTGCCATTAATGAAGCGGGACTTACAAGTATCGAAACAAAGGTAACGATAACAAAGGATACAGTTGGACCTCATGCTCCTTCAGTAAATGTTCCAGGATTTATTAACTCTGCCAACTCACATAGGATACCGGTAAGCGGTCAAACAGAACCAGGGGCAACTGTGTTACTGACAATGACAGACAATACGAACATTATAAACAAAGAAGTAACGGCAAATCATGCTGGTTTTTTTGAAGTGATAGTGGACGGGAGAATATTAACAGAAGGTCCCATTTCAGTCCAAGTGAAATCTACTGACACGAAAGGAAATGAAGGGGAAAGCATAACCGTTCAATCGACAAAAGATATCTCAGTTGGCGACCTAGTTATGAGTGAATTACCAGTTATCAATACTTCAGTAGCGGGCGACTACAGGGTGAAGGGACGCGGTGAGCCAAATACAAGCATCCACATTTCTTTATCTGATAAGGAAGGAAAAACGATCCAAAATACGGTGCAATCAGATGATTTAGGTAATTTCGAAGCCACAATAAATACTGTTGTACTTCAGGATGGAATGATTACTCTATTAGCGCATCAAAGTGACCAAGCAGGTAATCAAAGTCAAGTTTTGACCAAGTTACTGAAAAAAGACACTACAGCGCCAGAAGCCGTAGTGATTAATCCACTGGTCCCTTTGCATCAGCAAAATAGTAGCAACTATAGTTTTACAGGGCAAGGGGAACGATTAAGCAAGGTCATAGCTACCTTTAGAGATAATGTAGGAAATGAAATCACACAAGAAACAATCGTCCGAGAAGATGGGACATTTTCCATAGAGACGGATCTAACAGGATTATCTGGAGATGTATTAACAATTACAGCCATTCAAGTAGATGAGGTTGGAAATGTGAGCATAATAGCGACCCAATCATCCAGTATAGATCTCGTCGGACCACAAAAACTTGACCTGAAGTTTGCGCCTATTATTAATATGGAAACTGAAAATGATTACACAATTACGGGGATTTCAGAACCTCTTGCTCATATTGGGCTTGAATTAACTGACGGAAAGACTACTATTATTCAAACGGCAAGAGCAAATGAAGAAGGGGGTTTTACCATTTCAACAGATGTTTCAAGGCTTGATGATGGAAAAATTTCTGGTCAGATATTGACAAAAGACATCTATAAAAATAAAGGAATAACTAAAGAAATCTCTGTAGTTAAGGATACTTTTGTCACAAATATCACAACCCTTGAGGTAGGGGATATGGGGCGCGTCACTTCTTATAACGTAGATACTTACTCAATCGGTGGTTCTAGTCTGGAGGATGGGGCTATTGTGACTGTTGAAATAACCGACGGTGCTAGAACAATCAAGGAGACAGCGTTAGTCGTGGATGGTCGGTTTCGGATTCCTTTGAATCTTAGAGAACTGTCTGAAGGTACTCTCCAAGTCTCAGTAACACAGCAGGACATCGCAGGAAATAAAAGTAAATCAATAACGGAGTCCATTCAAAAGGATACGGAAGTCTCGGAAACGGTGATTGAAATCAGCAAATTGACTAAGACGGCCACCGGATATGTCTATAACATCCAAGGAATTGGAGAAATACAGGGAAAGGTGGTTGTTCAACTTTCAGGTCAATCAAGTTCAGACACGATAACCAAAAGCTATAACCTAAATATAAGTGATACCTTTCATTCAACAATTGATATTACGGCCCTAAATGGTCAAAAGCCTTTTATTACGGTGCATCAAGTCGACTTATTTGGTAACAAAAGCAATAAACAAATTGTAGGTATTTCAAGCTATGTAGTAGGGTCAGGTGACACTCTTTGGAAAATCTCAACACTACTTGGAACCTCTGTTCAAGAACTAAAAGCGCTCAATCAATTAGCATCAGACACGGTATATATTGGTCAAGAACTAAAGGTTCCTATCGTGGCTGGGCTTTCACAAATGGCTATTTCGGAGAGACAAGCCTTTAACATGGGATATTTGTATCATGGTAGCTCCAATGCCTTCATGGAAACGATGAATCATACACAAGGTTCCATTAATGTGGTAGCACCAACGTACTTTGATCTAAATACAGACGGCAGCTTACATTTAACAAAGGTTCTGGATCGACACTTTATTGCTAGTATGCAAAGTAATGGAGTAAGAGTTGTTCCATTTTTAAGTAATCATTGGGATCGCGCACTTGGAGAAAAAGCACTAGATAATAGAGAAATCCTGACAGATCAAATTGCTGAAGCAGTAAGGGTCTACAATTTGGACGGAGTTAACATTGATATTGAAAATGTCACACATGAGTACCAAGATAAGTATTCAGAATTTGCGAAAATCTTGCGAGAAAAAATCCCTGTAGATAAGGAAGTGTCTGTTGCTGTAGCTGCTAATCCACGAGGGTATACGCTCGGTTGGCATGGTTCATATGACTATAAAAACCTCGCTGCCTCATCCGATTATTTAATGATTATGGCATATGATGAGAGCTTTACTGGGAGTGAACCTGGACCTGTAGCAAGCATTAATTTTGTTGAAAAATCCATTCAATATGCACTTGAAAATGGTGTGTCAAAGGATAAAATCGTTCTTGGCATGGGTCACTTTGGCCGCTATTGGTTAGAAGGAGCAAGTGTTGGTGGCCAAGGTATTTCAAATGAACAAGTAGGTCAGGCTGTCAAAATGTATAATGGAATCGTTACCTTTGACGAAGAGAGCAAATCTCCCAAAGCCAACTTTACTATTCATTTAGGAGATCCTAAATTGTATGTTTATGGTAAAAAACTAGAACCAGGAAACTACACGGTTTGGTTTGAGAACGAAGAATCCATGAAAGCCAAATTCGAATTAGTCGAAAAATATGGTCTTAAAGGCACAGGGAATTGGGGACTTGAGCAGGAAAATCCAGAGTTTTGGAATGCATTTTCAGGGTGGTTGCAACCGATAAAAGCAACTTCAACAGACAGTGTGAAATAGTTTTTTACATGATGTTAATTATCGGAGGAACTTAGATATTGGTTTGATTGAACAAGTTAAAATATATAAATGAAATTCAATAATTTAGTGGTTGTAGCAAATGTACCAACAGATTAAAAAATTGTAAACTTTCATCGTACTTCTGCGATCATTCGATTTTCCGCTAATGATCCCGATCGTTTCCATCCACTGCGTTTGATTAAGAATATTGCACTTTAACAGAGATCATAAATAAAAATTCTCCTCTTTGAAGAAACTACTGAAAAAGGGGGGATTTTATTGATTATTAATCACCGAATTGAACAGGATGGGACGATTCTCTTATTTCTAGATCCGTCTCTAGCAGAATTTGCACGAGAATTTGATCAACAAGAATCGGATCAGAAGAAAACGTTACAAAAGAGTATCCATGAGTATATTAGAGAAAAGATTCCTAGTGCCAATGGAAATTTAGTTAAAGTCATGGTGGGCTCTATCGTCATCACTACTTTAGCATTCGGAGCAGGAAATAATAATCTATCAGCAAAGGCATCAGGAACCACCCCAGGCATAACTCAACAAAGTAACTATACCGTCCAGTCGGGGGATACTTTGTCAGGGTTAGCTATGAAATTTAATACAACAACAAACCAAATTAAACAAGATAACAGATTAACTTCAGATATGATATACATTGGTCAAACGCTAATTATACCTACTTCAACGGCGAGCACGAATCAATCAACTACAACCTATACCGTTCAAAGTGGAGATTCGTTATCTGTGATTGCGAAACGATTTGGACTAACAACAGAAGGATTAAAGCAGCTCAATAACCTTTCAAATGATATGATTTTTGTCGGACAAACTCTAAATATTTCGAGCGCACCTGTTACACAAACACAAACACAAACACAAACACAAACACAAACACAAACATACACCGTCCAATCTGGGGATTCTCTATCTGTCATCGCCAAACGGTATGGGATGTCGGTAACTGAGCTAAAAGAAATGAACGGTTTAACGAATGATATGATATTTGTTGGCCAAAGTTTAAAGGTCAAAGGGACGAGTACAACCAACACAACCAACACCACCAACGAGTCTCCACCGCCTGTTACTACTAATTACACTGTGGTATCAGGAGATTCTCTTTCTGAGATAGCAAAGCGTTTTGGATTGAGCGTGGATCAACTCAAACAGTTCAATAACTTAACTACAGACACCATCTTTATTGGTCAAAATCTAAAGCTTACTGGCACTCAACAAACGAATCAAAGTACAACAACTTACACCGTACAATCTGGTGACTCACTTTCAGTTATTGCTAAGAGATATGGTATAACGACAACTCAACTCAAACAGGCAAACAATTTAACGAGTGACTTCTTACAGATTGGACAAAGGCTGACCATTCCTTCGACAACAGGGACTAATCAAGCACCAGCTCCTGCCCCTCAGCAGCAAACAATCGATCAAGTTAAACTGGCAATTGTTGCGGATTCAAAAAATTACGTGGGTGTTCCATACTTATGGGGTGGTTCAACGACTAGCGGGTTCGACTGCTCCGGTTTTATCTATTTTATGATGAGCAAGCATGGCTTAGATATGCCAAGGCAGACATCAGGAGATTACTACAAGATGGGTACGGCTGTTTCAAAAGCCAATTTGCAGCCCGGAGACCTTGTTTTTTATGCCGTTAACGAACCGGGAGTCATATCCCATGTTGGATTTTATATGGGGGATAATCAATTTATCTCCGCTACTAGCTCAAAGGGTATTGCCATAAACTCTTTAGATAACCTATATTGGTCAAAATATTACGTCGGGGCAAAAAGGGTTATGTAGAAAAAATAGCCTAAGTTTAAGGTGGTTTTTGATTCGCGGGAAGATGGCGGTTATCCTTTTCGTTCGTCGCTCTATTGCTACTCAGTCTCAAACCATTTTCTTCAAAGTTCGGGCT
>JBFILZ010000106.1:0-9456 GCA_041611945.1 Bacillus sp. (in: firmicutes) | reverse complement strand
TTTGTAATAATCCACTTCGTTCCTTGGTTGCATTGTTATAGATTGTATAAGCGATTGCACCAGTGATAACGACTAAGATAACTGTTCTCATTAACAAGCGAGTCTTCTTTTTGGTAGCCATGCATATCCTCCTTCGTTTGTTTCTAATAAGCATCTTGTTCGAAAACTATTTTAATTACAGGTGCCCTCTAATAAGCATGTTAGCAATCTTATTTTAAATTTTTCTACTTTTTTATTGAATGAAAATCGGTTAAAGGAAGCAAATTTCGCCGAACGACTATCCGAATTCTATCTTTTATTATTTTTTACCCGTTAAGACTCCGTTGTTTCTTACTCCACTTTCATGGAATTGGGTTTTTTTATTGATTCTACTTCTTTTCTACATCGTTCGTTTTGTTATATTAAGCTTGTTAATTTAAGTTTTAGGGATTAAATTTTATTCACTTCACCTGATCTAATAGAAGTTTTATTTTCTATCCTAAAATCTTTCTTTCATACAAAAAATTGATTTATGTTTAGTTTTATGAAAAATTATTATCTTGACCAATATCCATTAGTAGTTATCCTCTTACTCCATAATAAAGAATTAAAGAAATTATAATGAGTAAAACTACTACTAAAGCAGTTTTTACATACTCACCCTTTCCAACCCTAATTCTGTTTTCTGTATTTGCATCCTTTTTTTGATGTCGAATATAGAATAAGGCAATAGTTATACCAATCAAACTCATTACATGACTTACACTAAAGGGTCCGAAAACAATCGGATTAATTCTTGAAAATTCAACAATTCCACGAATTAGTAAGTAACCAATTAGATAATGGAGAAAGACCTGGCCGTTGTAAGAAGGCTTTTTCAACCTTAACCATAGATAACCAAATAAGAGATAATCTAAGATAAATTCATACGCTTGAGCTGGATGCAACAGTTCTCCATTTAACTCCACTCCCCAGGGAAGGGTAGTCGCACTCCCGAATACGTCGCACCCTATCCTGCTTATTCCTTGGGCTAAGATCAATGCAGGTGCAAGTAGGTCAAATGTTTTCCAAATGGGCTGCTTATTCCTCTTTAGTAATAGGTAACCTATAAGTAACCCACCGATTATCCCACCGTGAATGGAAAGTCCACCATTATGGATAAAAAATATCTGTAACGGATTGTTCAAATAATATAAAGGATTATATACCAATATATAAACAATACGAGCACCCACTATGCCCCCCACGAAGGAATACAGAACCAAATCCGTCAATAACTTATGGTTCAAATTTTTCCTCTTTGCTTCTCTTATAAATAACAATAGCCCTGCTATTGATCCGAAAGCTATCATAAGACCAAAAAAATAAATTGAAATTGGTCCAACACTAAATATAGGTTTCATACTATCTTCCTCATTTCAGTAATTATAATAAAAATTTTAACTTGTTCAATACTTTTAGAACCATATACCAATTAAAAGTGACTCCAGTTTTCAGTTAATCTAAATGTAACTAATAAATTTGTAGATACTGTGAAGATATTGAATTCTAAGAGTATTTTTCAATAGTGAATATGAGGTTTTGACATAAAACCTAAAATTACTGGTTAACAACTTAGGTTCAATATGAAAAGAAAATGAAAATATTAATGATAAAGTTAAGCTATTCTAACTAATAGATAAAAAAACCGTTGGCTTAATGCCAACGGTTCCTTTACATAAGCTTTCAACCTGCACAACATGATAGTTCCGATACATCTTTATCAAAGGTTAAAGCAGCAAGCTTCAGTCCTTCTGCCATTGTCAAATATGGTGTAAGGGTTTCGCGAAGATTCTCTACGGTCAAACTAAATTTGACAGCCAGTGTCGCCGCATAAATTACTTCTCCTGCATTTTCTGCTACCATATGAGCCCCTAATATCTTCATTGTTTTTGAGTCTGCCACTAATTTGATAACACCTGTTGTTTCTCGATTAACCAAGGCTCTCGGAACCGCATCTAAAGGCAAGACAGATGTTTTCACTTCATAGCCTTTTTCTGTTGCTTGTTGCTCCGTTAAACCAACCGTTGCAATAGCTGGAGCTGTAAACGTAACCCCTGGAACAACTTCCAGATTCAGCTTTTTGTTCACCCCTCCGATGGCATTTCCTGCTGCAATTCCACCTTGATAAGCTGCCACATATACAAATTGTGGTACAAGCGTCACATCTCCTGCTGCATAGATGCGTGAATTAGTTGTTTTTGAATACTCATCAATCACTATTTCACCCCGGGAGCCTACTTCAACACTTGCCGCTTCTAACTTCAAATTCGCTGTATTCGGTGTTCTTCCAGTTGCTACTAGTAATTGGTCTGCTTCAATAATTCGCTTCTTACCATTGACCTCAATATGAACCTTTTTAACATTTCCGTCTTGTTCGATTCGTTTAAAGGATGCTCCTGTTACTAAATTAATTCTTTGTTCAGTTAAGGCCTGCGTGATCGCTTCTGAAATTTCAGGATCGTATTCCTTTAACAGTTGTGGACTTCTTTGCATTAATGTTACTTCTGAACCCAAATGATGAAATAGTTGTCCCAGCTCCATGCCGATATATCCAGAACCGATGACTATAAGACGCTTTGGAACCTGTTTTAATTCAAGTAATGTTGTACTTGTTAAATATTCTACCTCTTCTAATCCAGGAATCTTTGGTACAGATGGTGAAGCACCTGTCGCGATTAAAAATCGTTTGGCCGACAACTGCATGCCATTCACTTCCACTGTTTTTTCATCCACGAATTTCGCTTCACCTTTTATTAATTCAAAGCCATAGTCATCGATCAAATCAATATATTTGGAGTTTCGAAGACCTGTCACCAAATCATCTTTCTGCTGGACTAATGGTGCTAAATCAACATCGTCTGCTGACGTGTGTAACCCCACAAACGGATTGTTTTTTGCTAAATGATTGATTTCTCCTGCTCTTAACAGCGTCTTCGAGGGTACACAGCCGATGTTCACGCATGTTCCACCTACTGTACCGCGTTCGATGATTGCCACTTTTGCTCCGTATTTCACGGCTTCAATGGCCGATGAAAAGGATGCTCCACCAGAACCGATGATGATGTAGTCATAGTCGCCTTCGTCGCCAAGTTGCACCGTTTCTTGCTGTTTTATTTCTTCTGGTTCACCTGGTCGGTATTTGGCCTCAGAAATCGCCTTTTTGGCTCTTTCAACCTCCACGTCATCTGGAAGCTCAAACACAGCTTCTCCGCGACGAAAATCAACTTTAATTGCTTTTGCACCCATGTTTTCTAAAGAAATGGCTACATGTTCTTCACAACCTGTACAAGTCATTCCTTGAACGCTTAATTTGTATTTTTTCATATTAGACTCCTCCTATTTTTGCCTCTTATCTCTTCATTAATGTTTCAAGTATGGGGCATTCGTAAATGTCTTTGTTTTCTGGACACCTTTCTTTAAGGTCTGTCAACATTTTTTCGATTTTTTTAAGATCTTCAATTTTGCACTGGATGTCCTCTATTTTAAGAACAGTGAAATCATACATATCACGGCACTTCGCTTCATTGCGATCGACGACCCCTAGTAATTTGTCAATTTCACTTAAGGTAAAGCCTAGTTCCTGCATCCTTTTTATGAAATTCATTCGATTGATAATTTGTTGTGAATACATGCGATATCCGGATTCCGTACGATCAGGTTCTGGAATTAAGCCTTTACGTTCATAATATCGGATAGTCTCTTTATTAACGCCGCACTTATCAGCAAGTTCTCCAATTCGAAATTGCATTCATCTCACCTCACGTAAAGTATAAACCCTGTACTGTAGTACAGCCTCAAGGAATGTGTGATATATATCATCAATTTATTTTATTTAAAAGAATATAAGAGAGGTATAACATGTGGAGAGTTGTATGTATTATAAAAAAATCAATCATTAAATGTATGGAGTAGCGAAACAATAGCAATAAACACTCCTGTCTCATAATGCAAGGAATTCAATATAGAAATCCTTTATTTCTTCGATTTATTTGTTGTATGTTATATTAAAATTCCAATGTCTATTGGAAAGGATGTTTATAATAAATGATGAAAAGCGTTGTAATAGCTGAAAAGCCTTCAGTTGCACGTGACATTGCACGAGTATTAAATTGTAATAAAAAAGGGAATGGTTTTATAGAGGGAGATAAACATATTGTTACATGGGCACTAGGACACCTCGTTACACTGGCCGAACCCGATGCCTATGATAGTAAGTATAAAACTTGGAATCTTGATGACTTACCAATGCTTCCTGAAGAATTAAAGCTGGTAGTAATTAAACAAACGGGTAAGCAATATAATGCTGTAAAAAGCCAACTACTTCGTGCTGATGTGGGTGATATTACGATAGCATCTGACGCAGGACGTGAAGGAGAATTGGTAGCAAGGTGGATTATCGCTAAATCCAAAGTAAGTAAGCCCATTAAAAGACTCTGGATTTCATCAGTTACTGATAAAGCAATTAGAAATGGTTTTCAAAATTTAAAACCTGGCAAGGATTATGAAAATCTATACCATGCAGCAGTTGCTCGATCCGAAGCTGATTGGTATATAGGATTAAACGCAACAAGAGCGCTAACAAGTAAATTTAATGCTCAATTATCATGTGGACGTGTTCAAACTCCTACAGTTGCTATTATAGCGAAGAGAGAAGATGAAATTCGAAACTTTAAGCCAAAAACTTATTATGGAATTGAAGCTCGTACTGACCAACAATTATCTCTTACATGGAAAGATACACATTCGAATGATACTAAAATATTCTCTAAAGAAAGAATTGAACAAACTCTTATAAAAGTAGATAAAAAACATGCGACTGTAGTAGAAATTGAGAAGAAGGATAAAAAAACTTTTTCCCCACAACTGTATGATTTAACAGAATTGCAACGTGATGCCAATAAATTCTTTGGCTACTCAGCCAAAGAAACCCTTGGCATTATGCAAAAGTTATATGAGCAGCACAAAGTATTAACATATCCTCGGACGGACTCTAGATACCTTTCCAGTGATATCGTAGATACTTTACAAGAACGATTAAATGCATGTGGTATAGGTTCTTACAGACAGCTTGCCAATAAAGTATTACAAAAACCTATTAAAGTTAATAAAGCCTTTGTAGATGATAGTAAAGTATCGGATCACCATGCCATCATTCCAACCGAGGAAATTGTTCTTCTGGCTAAATTCACTGATAAAGAACGCAAAATATACGATTTAGTTATAAAACGATTTTTAGCTGTACTTTATCCTCCATTTGAATATGAACAAGTTACAATCAATGCTGCTATAGGTGAGGAAACATTTGTAGCTAGTGGAAAAACTATTATTTCATTGGGCTGGAAAGAAGTTTATGAAAACAAATTTGAAGATGATATAAAAATTGACGACATGAAAGAACAAGTCCTGCCTCGTATTGAAAAAGGTGATAAATTAGCCATCACGATGGCTAATGAAACATCTGGTCAGACTAGACCACCTGCAAGATTTAATGAAGCAACCTTACTTACAGCCATGGAAAACCCTTCGAATTACATGGCTAAACAGGATAAAGAATTATCAAAAGCACTCACTAAAACTGGTGGTTTAGGAACAGTAGCAACACGAGCTGATATAATTGATAAGCTTTTCAACTCTTTCCTTCTCGAGAAGAAAGGAAAAGACATTTATCTTACCTCAAAAGGTAAGCAACTTTTGGATTTGGTTCCTGAAGATTTGAAGTCTCCTGCTCTTACTGCTGAATGGGAGCTAAAACTTGAAGCGATAGCAAAAGGCAAACTTAATAAAGACGTATTTATTAATGAAATGAAAAACTATGCAAAAACTATTGTCCTAGAAATTAAAAACAGTGATAAGAAATTCAAACACGATAACATTTCAACTAAGAGCTGTCCTGATTGTGGCAAACCTATGCTAGAAGTAAACGGCAAAAAAGGAAAGATGCTCGTATGCCAAGATCGTGAATGTGGCCACCGTAAAAATGTGGCGAGAGTGACCAACGCCCGCTGCCCTCAATGCATGAAAAAGCTTGAGCTTCGGGGCGAAGGTGAAGGACAAATTTTCACTTGTAAATGTGGCTATCGCGAAAAATTGTCCGCCTTCGAACGTCGTAGAAAAGGCCAAAATAAAAACGTCTCAAAAAAAGACGTTTCGAAATATATGAAGCAACAAAATAAACAAGAAGAGCCTGTAAATAATGCTCTAGCAGAAGCTTTGAAAAAGTTGGACCTTAATTAATCTTAAAAGATATTTACAAAAAAAGTACATTGAAATTAAATTTCAATGTACTTTTTTTAATCTACTTTAGCTTTTTACTAAATGCTTCTCAATCTCTTCTTCAGCCCACTTATGCCACTTTAATAAGGATAAACCTGTGCGAGTTTTAGAGTTTTCTTTCCAGACTTTATTAAGAAGTTCTGCAACTTGAGTACCTACTACTTTTGATTCTGGATATTCACCATTCGCGACTTTATAACTTTCAATTAATTTAATAGTCTCTGTTTCCTTTACTCTTTGAGCAATATCAAGTCTATAATTCTCTGAGATAGTTGTTAATCTGATACTATCTCCGTGTTTATAAACTAACCCTAATGATTTACCAACTGTTATTGCATTTCGAAGACCAACTTTTTTTAACTTTACTTCATTGTATTCCCCGGACTGAATAACTTCTATTAATTCAATAACCCTTTCTGCGGGAGCTGCTCCTAAGAAGGGGTGAAGCCTTGAATTAACTCTTATACCATTTTGGATATTTAGAAGATGCATGTAATTAGGATTTCTCGAACTATATTCTGAAGAATTTATTAAATAACCTCTTTCCAATTTTATAATCCCCAGATTCACCATCCAATTCTTCACTTTTTTTATATAAGAATTTAAAGTGTTAGATGAAAATTGAGAATCTTTGTAAACAGTCATAAAGATTCTCTCGTAATCTTGAGCTTCAATTTGAAAATCTTCACCATATTTATCAATTATTGTTTTCAAAACTATATGATTATAAAAGAAATCATATACTTTTGAAATTGATTCTAGTTCCGTTTCTTGTAGCAATGTAATAACTTCATTTTGCCTTGAAACATTTCCAAACATCACCATATCTCTAACGATATTGTCAGATGCACTTACACCAATATTAAGTGAATCTGCAATACTTTGTATTGTCATTTTTTTCTCAGTAAACAATAATTCTAATAAATCATTATATCTATTGAAATTCACTTGAGGTATGTAGGTAATTCTTATTTTTGGAACAGAACCATGCAATACATAATCTCTAAAAATGTCCCAATAAAGAATTAGTTTATGACCTTTACGAATTATTAACCGCTTATTTAAAAGCGAATGTAATGTCTCATGGCCAAAGTCTTGATCAACCTTAAAAAAATCAGCAGGTGATTCACTTGCTATCTTTTTAAGACAAGCAACCTCTGAGCCGGTTAGTTCACTTAAATCTCTTTCAAATAATGACTCTATATCTAAACCTTTACCAACAATCTCACTTTGTTCAATCCCAGTACTGATTAATGAATAAACATGGATGCATAGTTTTTTTAACAACCAAGGATATCCCTGACAATGGTCAATTAGATACTTCTTCAAATTCTGATTAAGTGTTTCTCCTAGTTCTCTTGAGAAAATATTCAATGCTTTTTGCATTTCTTTAGGTGTGAAAGTTGATAATTGAAATTCCCTTCTCCTATCAGATAAACTTTGCCACATATAATAAGCTGGATGGTCTGTTGGTGTTGTTCCGTCAGTTTTCCACGCAAAACCTAACACTATATTTTCTCTAGCAGAATCGATTGCCAAAGCCAGTTCTTTAATTTTTTTGAATAAATCTGCTAAATCCTGCTTAGAAAAAATTTCTTCAAATTGGTCAAAGAATAAAACTAGTACTTTATTTTCTTCTTTAAGTGATTTTAAAACCTCTGTCATTCCGTCACCGATAAGTGGAGTTACAGTGTTAGTAATAACAACTTCATTAATTGGTTTTTTAATAAAACCTTCTTCAATAGCAGTATGTATAGATGACAATAAAGAAAATTCACCATATCTATTTGAAATAGCTGTCCTTACATCAACTGCATGTAGAAAATATTTTGATTTATATTGTTTTCCTTTTGATTTTGAAACTAACTTAAGTAAGACTGAACTCTTTCCCCAACCAGAAGGGGCTTTAATAGCAAGTAGCCTAGTATTAGTATCCTCTTCCATAACAGTCCCAAGAAACTTAAAGATTTCGGGGAATAAGTCTTCCCTTCCCACAAAATCTTTTGGTCTAGATGGTCGATAATCCGCCCATTGGTCTCCACCCGTAACAATAGAGATATTGTTTATTTCTTCACTAATCTCATTTAGAGCTATATTATTTACTTTAGTATCGCTTGTAATTACATCTAATTCAGCTACGGAAGATGGCAGTTTCATTACAGAATTAATAGTCTCTTTATCTAAAATCAAGTTACCATTCTCTGCATCATATAAAATTACACCATATGGTACTCCTGCTGAAACATGCATTATCTTAAGAGCCCAAAATCTTCCGTAATCTGTAATAAGAAGTATATTTTCTTCTGAAAAATTATATTTATTATCTTTATATAATTTTTTAGGGTCAATTATCTTTCCAGAGTTCACTAAAAGTTGAATTAATTTATCCGCGGTATAAATATTTAACATTTTTCTCTGTTCCAAAGGCTTTTGAGCCCATTCTTCACAAAAACCTTTCGCATCCTTACTTAAGGGTCCACTAGTAAATAACCAACCTGAAGAAACACCCTTTACAAATATATTTCCTATTAATTTTGTAAACACATCTGCAGATAAATTGTTTTGATGTGCCTTACATTCAACAAATATCTTTTCCCCACTTATTCTATTTTCTGCTAAAAGATCTACTTCAATTCCAGTAAGTCTCACTGCTTCTTCTACATTATATTGAAGAATATTTAGCACTTCTCGCCCTAAACTTTCTAATAACTGACCTTTCTCTGTTGTAGTTGCTTTATCCGAAACTATTAATTCAAGACTATCAATCAATTTATTCATCTCCTTAACTTGAAATTTATACATGCTATATAAATTTCGAAATATTTCGTTCATTTGAATATACCATATTTTATGAACATATAATTTTTTCATTTAAAAATGCACATAAATAACTTAATAAAGCTATTTATGTGCAAGTTAATAATTATGTGCGAATTTAATAATCATTAAATAACTTAGGCACTATGAGAAAAGGATATTTATTTAATTTATGTACGATTATATTTATAGAGATAACCCACTATCAGTTGCGATAATAACCTCTTTTACATCCGCTCTTGATAGTTGTGATTTCACAGCGTTATATTGTTTCATCGTTTGTTTAATTGGAACGAGTTTGAATGGTTGGGGAATGATTGGTAAATCCTCAAGTTTCCACTCCTT
>JBFILZ010000105.1:0-9554 GCA_041611945.1 Bacillus sp. (in: firmicutes) | reverse complement strand
TAGAGCATTAATTAGGAAGCCGAAAATATTACTATTAGACGATTGTACAAGTGCCTTGGACTTGAAAACGGAAGCTAGATTACTAGAAGCGGTACAAAGTTACAAAGGTACAACACTCATAATAACTCAGAAAGTTCATACAGCAATGAAAGCAGATAAAATACTTATTATAGATGAGGGTAGGCTTTTAGCAGAAGGAACACATGCCTATTTATTAGAGCAGTCACCTCTTTATAAGAAAATCTATAATTCGCAATTTAAAGAGGAGGGAAGTCCTAGTGTTCGAGGAGTTGAGTAAGCCTTTTCGTTACAAACGCATACCCATTCAAACGGATATAAAAAAGTCATCTGCAAAGAAGAAGAGTAAAGCGAAGGATTGGATAGGAACCATCAAGAGAATATGGAAGTATTTATCTGCTAGCAAGGGTTTGCTAATCCTTGTGCTCTTGATGGTGATTATTAGTTCAATTCTAGGGTTAGTGGGACCGTTTTTAATTGGTATAGCGATTGATAAATACATTATTGAAAAGGACACAAGTCAACTATTCTTTTTATTAATCTGGTTAGTAGTTGTTTATATCTTCTATTCAGTATCAATGTGGTTGCAAAATATTTGGATGGTAAGTATAGCTCAAAAGACTGTATTCACTATGAGGAATGATTTATTTGTTCAACTCCATGAGTTACCAATTCGCTTCTTTGATAAAAGGCAACATGGAGAGTTGATGAGTCGTATAACAAATGACATTGAAAATGTAAGCACAACATTAAACAGTTCTGTCATTCAAATTTTTTCAAGCATTCTCACCATAATAGGAACTTTTTCTGTGATGATGTGGCTAAGTCCATTATTAACGATCATTACCTTGACGATTGGTCCTGCTATGTTTTATGGACTTAGATGGATTACAAACAGAACTGGGGAATTATTCAAAGAGACACAGAGGAATTTGGGCGATCTAAACGGTTTTATAGAAGAAACTATATCTGGTCAACGGATTGTAAAGACATTTTCACAAGAAGAAAGAGTGATGAGTGAATTTATAGGGAAAAGCGAGAGGCTGAAGAACTCTGCCTTCTGGGCTCAAACGTATACTGGTTTTATTCCTAAGTTAATGAATGTCCTGAATAATCTAAGCTTTGCAATTATTGCTTGTATTGGTGGGATTTTTGCCCTCTATGAATTGATAACAATTGGAGCAATTGTTATTTTCACAGAGTACTCTAGACAATTCACAAGACCGTTAAATGATCTTGCCAATCAATTCAATACACTATTGTCTGCCATTGCAGGAGCGGAACGAGTATTTGAAATTTTAGATGAAGAAAAGGAAGAAGAAGATGAACAGAATGCAGGTGAATTAGTTGAAATGAGAGGAGAAGTTGAGTTTATTAATGCTTCATTCTCTTATGATGACGATGAGGATACAGTTAGGGACTTAACATTTCATGTTTCTCCTGGTCAATCTGTTGCCTTAGTGGGGCCTACAGGTGCTGGTAAAACCACGGTAATAAACTTATTATCGCGATTTTATGAATTAGAAAAAGGAAATATATTAATTGATGGAATGAAGATTACTTCAATTACACGAAGTAGTATTCGTCAGCATATGGGATTTGTTTTGCAGGATTCCTTTTTATTTGAAGGGACCGTTCTAGAAAATATTCGTTACGGAAAACTAAATGCTACCAATGAAGAAGTGATTCAAGCAGCTAAATTAGCAAATGCTCATTCTTTCATAATGAAGTTACCAAACCAATACAATATGAAACTGAAGCAAGAAGGTAGCGGGATCAGTCAGGGACAACGGCAGTTACTAACAATCGCAAGAGCTGTCCTTGCCAATCCATCCATTTTAATTTTAGATGAGGCTACAAGTAGTATAGATACTATTACTGAAATCAAAATTCAAGAAGCTTTGCAGGAGTTAATGAAGGGAAGAACAAGCTTTATCATCGCACACAGATTGAACACAATTCAGAATGCAGATTTGATTATAGTACTTAAGGATGGTCAAATAATTGAAAAGGGATCCCATTATGAGCTTTTGGAAGAAAAAGGTTTTTATTATGAACTTTATCGGTAGGATGAATATCTCCTCGAACCACTTGTACTTCTTCTTATGCTAGATTCAAGATAATAAGACTAATCAAAAGGAGTATCGAGGATATCCTAATAGTGTGGAATAAAGGTATAGATTTTAAGCAATAAGCTTCTTTGAGACTATGCATTACAGAGTCATTCATCTGTTCAATAGATTGTTAAATTGAAAATCGGTGGTTCCAGGAGGAATCACCGATTTATTCTATCAGTCTTATAAATAAAAAGTTATTTGAAAGTGAAACCTATTTTTTTGTCAGCGGAACTTATTTTCAATAATTACAAGAAATGAAGAGAGAGCGTCATTGGTAGTAGGAGTAGTATATGAATGTTATTCAGATAGTATATATATTGGCTATGTAAATCACCCTGTTGATTTTTCAAGACGTTGATTAAAGTGGAAGATGTGAGACACCGAAAGCGTAAGCAACCGAGTTGGCTCACCGACCGCCTCGCGGAAAGCGAATATACTGCAGATAAGATCAACAACAACGGTTAATAGAGCCTATATATTAAAAAAAATGATCGAGCTTCTTGATACTTTCATTGTTTATGAGAAATTCACGAATTTCATCTTTAGTAATTCCAATTCGTAAGGCTTCGGATATAAGTTTTGCCCATTCCTCATCCAATTCCTCATTGGTACTATACTGTGTATGTCGTTGATTTCCTATACTCATAATTACCTCCTTAATTCCTGTGTCAATTTCAGATAGCCTAGCCAACATTTTCATTAATAATTCAAAGTTGACTTTAATCTGGGACTTTGCGTCTAAGTTTATTTGAATTGGCATGCAATATTAAGAGAATTAACATTAATCCCAATTATATGAAAGTAAATTAAAAAAAGTTGTTACAGTTTGTCGAGGATGTAAATGAAATATATTTGTAATAATAACTTTTAATTTTAGTATATAAAGAGCAGATTTCAATTTTTATTTTCATATTGGGGTTATTTTTAATTGTTTTTTCAAAACGATTTAGTTAAAAATATATCTCATATTATTAACTGCTTTACTTTTCCCCATATATTAAAGTATACTTAAAAAAAGACGTTCTTAATTAAGAACACGAGGTATTAGAGAAGTAAAATATTCTTCAAACCTGAGAACATTCAATAATAAATTTCAAGTAGTGACGATATTGAGATTCCAGTTATTAAAGAGAAAAAGATTATACATGCAGGAGAAGCAGAAGGGAGCTTGAAATGAATGGTAAGAAGATAAAAGAATTACGTATAAAAATAGGAATCTCATTAACTGAGCTTTCAAAAATTTCTGGGGTCTCAAAATCATATTTAAGCTTAATAGAAAGAGGTAAACAAAAAAACCCTAGTATAGAAGTTTTAGAAAAATTAGCAAAAGCACTTAGAATTGATGTTCATCTATTAATTGCTCAGAATAATTCTTTGCAAGATGAATTTAGATATATAGATAAAGAAGTCGTTGAACTTGCACTTGAAATGAGTAAGTCAAAAATAGATAAAGATAAACTTAAAAAGTTAATAGAAATTTTAAGATAAAACAAGACTGTTACCCTTAGTTACTTAATGGTTAACAGTTTTTTTTAATCGTTTAATTTAATTTTCATTAAGGTAGATAAAAGAGTGTGCACTCTCTTTTATCTTTATAGATGTAGACCCATTCTGTATAAATAAGGTAGCGGAGAAGTAGATTTTACAATCGTTCTATTTAAAGTACTAAAAGTAGTTGAATGTTCTTTATAAAGAATGTATAATCGTTTTATAGCTACTATATAACTTAGATTCGTTAATAACATTAAAAATGGTTCTAAAGTAATTATCTAGTAAAATCTCACATAATAATTAATAAACAGTTCAATAAGTTCAATAAACTATCTCACAGCTGTGAAAAAAAGATTCGATATCCTTAGGGGGACCAGTGAAATGTACAAAAAAACTTGTGATAGATGTATTAGACCATCTTATAGCAGCTGTGAGTCGGGAAAATGGATTTGTCCATCATGCCAGAGGGATATAACTCACTTGAAACTACGACAGGCAGAAGTAGTGAAAGTAGAGAAAATTACTTCTATATACAAAAAGGAACTAGAACAACAGAGAAAGAGAAAAATAAGATTTTCAATTTATATTTAGTAGTTAGGCTACCCTGAAAATAAGGGGATCTTCGTTCCAGAACACTCGCTTTCCGCGGGGCGGGCGGTGAGCCAACTCGGCATTTGCGTCCAGCACAGCTGAAATCAATAATAAAGTTTAACAAATCAAATAGTTAATACGAAAAATAAAGAGCGTTCGTGATGACTATATGTCATCAAAACGCTCTTTATTTTTTCATTTTCCATTGATTAAATTCTAAGAACTCTCGAAATTGATCCTTAGAGACTCCCGATTTCATAGCATCTCTTACAAGTTTCGCCCAATCAGAGTCAAGCTCTGACCCCATAGTGGATTCTGCCTCTTCATCATGAAGCAATGTATTCACAGGAATATTGAGAACACCTGCAATTTTTTCGAGAAATTGAATGGAAGGGTTAGATTGGAGATTCCGTTCGATTGAGCTTAAGTATGATTTTGCAATTCCAGCGCGTTCTGCTAGTTCAGAAAGAGAAAATTTTCTTTGTAAACGATATTGTTTAATGCGTTGACCAATCATATAGTTCACCATCCTTCGAAAAGATTATAACATATAACGAAGGTGATGTTCCATATGAAGAACAAAAAAAATGAAAGTTCTTAAAGAACTTTCATTACAAAATGGTTGTAGGTCTTTTCTCATGTAAAAAAGTCTCGACTTCTTGAACACTTAAACCCATATCAAGTGCCGCTAGAATTAAATCAACCCATTCTTGATCTAACTTTTCTAATTCTTTTGATAATTCCTTTACCATTTCCTTACCTCCCAAAATACTTTTAGTATTTCAGGCAGACCAGCCGTCATCGTCAGTATGTACCCAACTTTAGACCTGTGACTTTGCGCCCCTACTTTTCAACAGGTTTGCCTTTATCTGATTAGAGTAATCCTGATCACCTTAGTTTGAATATATATAAACCTTTGTTTCGTATTTTGATTATAAGTGAGTGAAAGTAAACATACTGTTGAAGGGTGTCGATTTAGAAAATTCAAATAAATGCAAATTTATTACAAAAACCTATTACTTTTAATTAAATTTAGAACGAAATTACTACTTTTTCAAGAAAAGTGTTCTAAAGATTACAATTTTTGAAAAAAAAAACTATTTGTTAGAAAAATAATCTGAAATACAGGTAGTTTTTTGTAATAATATGGTTTTATTTATAAAAATTGTCGATAAGTTTTTTATTTGAAAGTACAAATGGATTCTTGTGAGGAATTCTGTTGATTTATTTCTTGCTAAAATTACAAATTACTTAATTTTTCAGCAAATGAATGTAATTGTACTAATTCTAATCAATTGTCTATATTATGGGCAAAATATAGATATTATGTAAAAGGCAGGAGAGAGAATCTAAATGTTACAAGCAGCAATGTGGGGAGGAGTCGCAGGTTCATCCCTGGTACTCGGTGCCTTACTAGGCATATATAAAAACATACCAAACAGAGTATCAGCTTACATTATGGCCTTTGGTACGGGTGTACTAATAGGAGCAGCAACATTTGAATTGTTGACAGATGCGGTTAAGGATGGGGGGATTTTTTTTCCATCTATAGGTTTTATAAGTGGAGCTACGATATTTATTGTGGCAGAACTATTCATTTTACGAAAAGGAGGTCATGAGCGGAAACGTTCAAAGGTAAGTCCAGAAGGCCATTCTGGATTGGCAATATTTATTGGTTCTATTATAGATGCAATTCCGGAGTCTATCATTATTGGAGTAAGTTTATTGGAAAACCACTCAGTTAGCTGGCTAATTGTGATTGCTATTTTTATTAGTAATTTCCCGGAAGGTCTTTCAAGTAGCCTTGGAATGAAGAAGGATGGATATTCAAAAAGAAAAATCTTAACCTTATGGTTTATTGTGATGATATTATCTTCGCTAAGCTCCTTACTGGGCTATATTCTAATTGATGTTTCTTCGCATGTGTTGATTAATTCAATAGGTGCCTTTGCTGCGGGGGGGATCATCGCAATGGTATCGTCGACAATGCTACCCGAAGCTTTTGAAGAAGGTGGTCCTATGGTAGGGTACGTTTCGGCACTAGGACTACTAGGCTCATTGATTCTAACCTATTATGGATAAAGAACACCTTGTAAGAAGAGTTACTTCTTATAATGGTAAATTTTTGTTCCATATATATCTGCTACCTTCCATATTGAAATAGGTTGAGATTGGAAAATTGAAAAAGTATGTGTGTAGATGGAAGTTCCTGGTCTAAGTTCCTTATTAAATTTATCCCATAATTTATTCATAGCACCCGGGTAAAGATAACAGATAATTAAATCACTTGATGCTAAATTTTCCTTGAAAAAATTCTTCCTTAGTAAAATAAGGTTTTTAGCTGGAAAGAGAAATTTTCGTACTACCAAGAAGTAATAAGGAATCAAAGAATTCTCATAGGCAATTACAGTCGAATGAGGATATTTCTTTATTAGTGCAAAGGCTAATGTTCCCCAACCAGCCCCAAGTTCTACTATACGTTCTGGAGGAGTTGAGGGTAGCACTTCAAGTAATTTGTTTTTTACTTTTTTAGAGCTTGGCACAGGAGCGATTCCATTTATTAGGGTGGTTACGAATATGGAAATCATCGAAAAAAAAACCACTAGAACGATAAGGTACTTAATCATATTAATCATCCTTTTAAGGTAATATTATGAAGAGTTAAGATGAAAATAATAATACTTGTAAAATAATGGACTATACAGAGGAGTTAATAATGAATCAATCAAAGATCGAAGCAGCTAGAGTTGCCATCCTTTATTTGGTGATTGGTGCACTATGGATTATTTTATCAGATCGTATGACCTATCTTTTATCACATCAAAACTTTGATATGTATAATTTTATTCAGAGGTATAAGGGCTGGTTCTTTGTTTTAGTTACATCTGTGATACTCTATTTTTTGATTTATTTACGAACCTATAAATTGTTCCTCTCAAAAAATGAATTAGAGCAGACAGAGCAACAGCTTGAATCAAGTCACGAACATTATCAATCTTTATTTATTCATAATCCGGATGCAGTTTTCGAATTGAATTTTAAAGGTTGTTTTGTGTCTATTAATCCAGAAGGAGAAAGAATATGGGGAGTAAAACAAGCTGAAATAGTAAAAGAAAATTTTTCTTTCTATATTATAGCTGATGAGATTGAAAAAACAATTGGAAATATTAAAAGTTCTTTTACCGGTAAATCACAAAAATTTGAAACAATAATCCATAATAATGAGGGGGAACATGTCCTATTAAGGTGTACGACATTCCCTAAATACATCAATGCTGAGATTGTAGGGATTTTTGGAGTAGCCCGTGATATTACCCAAATAAGAAAAATAGAAGAAATGATAGATCAAACGGAAAAAATGTCGCTAATTGGTCATTTAGCTACAGGTCTGGCACATGAGATAAGGAATCCTCTTACTTCAATTAGGGGTTTTGTTCAGCTAATTAATTCAGGATCCACATTATCTAATCTACATACCAAGATAATGATAGATGAAATAGATCGAATAAATTTGATACTTAGTGAAATGCTTGTACTTGGTAAGGAAGAAGAGATTCTATTTAAAGAAAAGGATTTGTTAAATATATTGAAGCAAGTAGTTATGTTTATGGAGGGGCAAGCTAATTTAACGAATGTTGGATTAGAGTTACAAAAACAAGAGTTTGAACAAATAATTATTTACTGTGATGAGAATCAGATTAAGCAATTGTTCATTAATTTAATTAAGAATGGTATCGAGGCTATGCCAGACGGTGGGATTATTATTATTGAAGTAGCCATTCAGGATGGATTTGTTGTAATTAAAGTGCATGATGAGGGAGTGGGCATGAGTGAAATACAAAAGTCGCGAATTGGAGACCCATTTTATTCAACAAAAGAAAAAGGTACAGGGTTGGGACTTGTAGTAAGTAAAAAAATCATTTCACAACATCAAGGATTAATTGAATTCGAGAGTGAATTAAAGAAGGGGACAACTGCTATAGTAAGTATACCATTGCATAAAAAAATATAAGGTTGTTGGTATTCAATGTAAAATAATTTTTGTAAGATACTAATTTAGAAACCCCTAGAAAAGTTAATTAATAATATAACAATATAAAAGTTTAAATTAAGGTATATATTCAAAGTTTTAATTAAACATTCATTTAAAAATGGAATTATATTCCATATATTAGAAACGTTTCAATTGTTTTACTACCTTCTTGACTTCATTACAAGACTAACTATAAACACTAAAATAATTGAGCCAATTAATGCAGGGACGATATAAATACCAGCTAACATTGGCCCCCAGTTCCCTAATAGTGTACCGCCAAGCCATGCACCAAGTATACCGGAAATTACGTTTCCAATAACTCCACCCGGTATATCCCTTCCAAGAATCAGTCCAGCCAACCATCCCATAATACCACCAACAATTAAATATAGAATAAATCCCATTTGTTTTTCCTCCAATCATTTTTTAGTTATTGGCTACCCTGAAAATAAGGGGATCTTCGTTCCAAAACACTCGCTTTCCGTGGGGCGGGCGGTGAGCCAACTCGACACTTGCGCCTTCGTTGTCTCAAACCTTCCACTTCAATCAACTTTCTTTGAAAAATCAACATGGAGCTTTAACAGAGCCTTGTTATTAAAGGTATACCCAATTGAGGGTAAAAAAAACAATTGGATTATCTAAAAATTCTTTATTAGTAACCTCTCAATGATAATATTCACAACGCTCTCCTTTATGCTTTTTTCTTGTCCAAAAAAATCGCTATTATTTTTAAAAACTCATCCTAAGAAAGGAAAGAGAAATACAACTATGACAAGATTTTTTTATTATTTATCTGTCTAATAATATTAGTAAGAAAAGAATAAGGGAGTGATCATGTTAAATGAATGAAAAAGAGTAGTGATGGTTACAGCAGCAACGAAGGATTAGTAAGGTCTTTGGTATTTTTATTTGCTGAGCTTGGTTATCGAATTGCACTATGAGCTCGTAACGAGGAAATGGTGAAACAGGTAAAACAAGAGCTTGAAGCATTTGGAACTGAAGTGGAAGCAGTTGGGACAGGGCTGATGCCTCAATGAACAAGATGTTGATAAATTTGTTTCGATCGATGAAAACATCTATGGTTCCAACGATATCCGGATAAACAATGCGTCAATATTTGGAACTGGTCCGACATTAATTCAAGTAAGTGATATAAATCGAGAACAAGAGCCGATTCATTTGGTTTTAAGTTGGAAATATTGGTAGATTGATGTTGGAATTAGCTGATAACGGAATATCACCATTTGAAGGACTGATTCATCAAGTAAACGTTGAAATATCGTGTTTTATATAGGAACAGG
>JBFILZ010000104.1:0-9619 GCA_041611945.1 Bacillus sp. (in: firmicutes) | reverse complement strand
TTTAGGCTACCCTGAAAATAAGGGGATCTTCGTTCCAGAACACTCGCTTTCCGTGGGGCGGGCGGTGAGCCCCTCGGCGATAGCGCCTTCAGGTCTCACCTGTCCCGCTAGTCCCACAGCTGCAGCTGAAATCAACAACACCATATAACAGAGTCGTTTATTAAATGATCGATGAGATTTTACTGAAGTATTGGGAGATAATTAATCCTGATTTAATCAGAATATACAATGTGCATCCCGTTTCGTTAGGACGATGAGTTAACGAAAAATTCCGTGAAAAGATAAAATTAATAATAGTAACGAATGATTTTAAGTTTTCCGCTCATTATCAATGTGAAAAATAATAAATAAAAAGTAATTGACGAAATTATCAATTATAATTTATACTGAATTTACGAAACCGGTTTTGATAATATGTATAGTGTAGGAGGTAAACAATGCGTGCTTTTCCAAAAGACTTTGTTTGGGGAGCTGCTACTGCTGCTTTTCAAATTGAAGGCGCTTCCAGTGAAGATGGTAGAGGCGAATCCATTTGGGATCGATTCTGCAGAGTCCCAGGCAAAGTAGCAAATGGTGATACAGGTGATGTTGCTTGTAATCATTACCATCTCTATCAACAAGATGTTCAGCTATTGAAGGACTTAAATATTGAATCGTACCGTTTTTCCATTAGTTGGCCAAGAATTTTTCCAACGGAGTCGATGACACCCAATCAGCAAGGTATTGATTTCTATAAGGCGCTAGTAAATACTCTTATAGAACAAGGGATTACTCCTATGGCTACGTTATACCATTGGGATTTGCCTCAATGGTTGGAGAACAAAGGTGGTTGGACAAATCGAGATACAGTTCATTATTTTAAACAATTTTCCGAAACAATGTTTCGTGAATTGGGTGACACAGTTAAGAATTGGATAACGCATAACGAGCCTTGGGTTGTTTCTTATTTAGGCTATGGAAATGGTGTGCATGCTCCAGGTCATCAAGATTTAGAGTCATTTCTAAAAGCCTCCCATCATGTATTACTATCTCATGGTGAAGCGGTAAAGCTATTTAGGGAAATGGGTCCGAAAGACGGTAAAGTCGGAATAACCTTAAATATGGCACCAGCTTATCCACAAGATGAGTCAGCAGAAAGTAAGCTTGCTGCGAATACATGGGATGGTTTCTTAAATCGATGGTTCGCTGATCCTGTCTTTAAAGGTGCGTATCCTAAGGATATGCTTGACATTTATGGTGAAATTACATCGTTTTCGTTCATCCAAGATGGTGATTTAGATGTAATATCTCAACCTACTGATTACTTAGGAATCAACTATTATTCAATTACAACTGCGAAGCAATCAACAGAAGGTGAGTTTAGCTTTTTGAAAGTTGAACCCGTTACCACCGGTAAACCACAAACTGGTATGGGGTGGGAAATTGAACCCAAGGGGTTAACGGATTTACTTATTCGTCTTCATCAGGATTATAACGGTATTCCGATCTATATTACGGAAAACGGTGCTGCTTTTGATGATACGATTGAAGAAGATGGAGAAATCCATGATGACTTACGCCTTAACTATATAAAGAATCATTTGGAAGCTAGTCTAGATGCAATTGAAAACGGTGTCAATTTGAAAGGGTATTATGTTTGGTCATTCTTAGATAATTTTGAATGGGCATTTGGATATGATAAGCGATTTGGAGTTGTTTATGTAGACTATGAAACCCAAAAGCGGACACCGAAGAAAAGTGCACTCTGGTATAGAGATAACATTAGCTCTAGCAAGTCAATTAACAAATTAAGTATATAATTAGGGGGAGATTTTATAATGAAAGTAAAGAGTATCTTTAAGTTAGGGATGTCATTAGCATTAGCAACATCACTTTTCGCATGTAGTACTGCTCCAGAACAATCTTCAGGTACAACAGACTCTAAAGATTCAAAAGAGAATGGAAAAACTGTTGAGATTAAGATGGGTGTATTCGGAAGCACAGGTTACGAGAAGCTTGCAGAAGAGTATAGCAAGTCAAATCCAAACGTAAAGGTTCAAATAAATACTGCGGACTTCAATGACCATCATAATAACTTGTTTACTTCTATTTCAGCGGGAAGTGGCTCACCTGATATCGTCATGATTGAAGTTGGTTTCATTGAAAAGTTCAGAGACGCTCAAGATAAGTTTGTAAACCTATATGACATGGGTGCTGCAGATATTAAAGGAGATTATCTTGACTGGAAATGGAATGTAGGTGAAAGTGCAGATAAGTCATTCCTATTCGGTTTACCAACTGATATTGGACCAACTGTAATGTATTACCGTACTGATTTATTTGAACAAGCAGGACTTCCTACTGTATCTTCACAAGTAGCAGAGGAAATTAAGACTTGGGAAGATTTTGAAAAGGCTGCAGAGTTAGTAAAAGCTAAAACCGGTCAACCAATGACTGATAATGTTGAACTTATTTTTAATGCGTTACGCGACCAATCGGAACAAATTTATTTCGACCGATCTGATAAGTTAATCGTTGATACAAATCCAGCGATTAAGGATGCATACGACTATACAGTTAATTTAATTAATAAAGATCTTCTTGGTAACCTAGGACTATGGACACCTGAGTGGGGTGCTGCGATGGCAGATGGTAAATACGCGACTCTACTAGGGCCAGCTTGGATGCAAGGTGTTGTTAAAGGAAATGCTCCAGATGCGGCTGGAAAGTGGGCAATGGTTCAAATGCCAGAAGGAGCTGGAAACTGGGGTGGTTCATATTTAGCTGTTACTAAAGAAGCTAAGAATCCTGAAGAGGCTTATAACTTCATAAAATGGCTTGTTTCACCAGAAAATCAGTTGAAGTCATTCCTAGACCAAGGATTATTCCCTTCAGCGGTTTCAGTATATGAGCAAGATGAATTTAAAAATCACACAGATGAGTACTTCAGTGGTTTACCAACTGCACAAATCTTAAGTGACGCAGCAATGAAAGTAAAAGACGTTTACTATGGTAAGAACTTCACATTGGTACAAGGTGAAATCATGAAAGCTTTACAAAATGTTCAAGCGAAAAAAGCTGATCCAGAAAAAGAATGGAACGAAGCAATTGAACGCATTAA
Source organism: Bacillus sp. (in: firmicutes) (assembly GCA_041611945.1). Taxonomy (GTDB): domain Bacteria; phylum Bacillota; class Bacilli; order Bacillales; family SA4; genus Bacillus_BS. Next base: position 6,519 of record JBFILZ010000104.1, on the reverse strand, counting down.
AAAACAACTAGATAGACAATAATAATTGAGGTATGGCTGAGTAACTCAGCCATACCTTATTATTAGCTGAAAGGGGACATACTGATGGAGCCATTGGCTAGCAAACCAAGTAAAGTGAAACGTACCAAGTCCGGTCTATCCGAGAGAATGAAAGATAACTTCTCGGCCTACATGTTCATCTCACCTTTTTTTATCCTATTTGCTATCTTTGGTCTTTTCCCTATGTTATTCAGTTTTTACCTAGCTTTTCAAAAGTTTAATGGATTAGGAGAAATGAGTTTCGTAGGTTGGAAAAATTTTGTGTGGGTTTTAGAAGACCCTCTATTTTGGAAGTCAATATATAATACGATCATTCTTGGTTTAATGGGAACTGCCCCTCAAATACTGATAGGAATGATTTTAGCTACAATATTAAATGCTACATGGCTCCGTTTTAAAAACGTATTCCGCATTGCTATTTTTATGCCATATGTTACGTCGATCTTAGCCGTAGCCATTGTGTTCAGTGTTATATTTAGTAACCAACCTTCTGGGCTAATGAATACTATTTTCGTATTCTTTGGTTTTGAACCAATAAATTGGACAACTTCTGAATGGGGCGTTAAGGTTGCTATTTCATCGATGGTTTTCTGGCGCTGGGTTGGCTATAATACGATCATTTTCTTAGCAGGATTACAAAGTATTCCTCATGAACTGTATGAGGCGGCAGAAATTGATGGAGCTAGCACATGGAAGAAGTTTCGCCATGTTACATTACCATTGCTAAAGCCTGTTATATTATTTACTACATTCCTTTCTACAATAGGCGCATGGCAGCTTTTTGTTGAGCCGCTAGTGTTTTTTGGTCGATTAAATGATGTAAGAGATGAGGGGATGACGGTTGTTCTTTATTTATACCGCGAAGCATTCCGCAATAATGCATTTGGAACTGCTTCTGCTACAGCCATCATTTTATTTATAATCATTATCCTATTCACTATCCTAAATTATTTCCTAACAAATAGAGAAGGTAAAAAAAGTAAAAGGAGTGTTTCGTCATGAGAGGGATAAAGATTAGTAAACTACTTTTATACATCATGATGTCAGTCGGAGCAATCCTCTCATTATTTCCTTTTTATTGGATGTTTGTAATGGCTACTAATTCAAAGGAAGCGATAAATCAGTCACCGCCAGTCTTTATTCCAGGGGATCAGCTTGTTGTAAATTTTCTAAATGTGTTACAACAAATTCGTTTCTTTGAGGCACTTGCAAATTCTTTTATCGTATCCACGTTAGTAACACTTGGGGTATTATTTCTCTGTTCATTAGCAGGCTTTGCGTTTGCGAAGATGGAGTTCCCTGGCAAGAACGCTTTGTTCATTGCTATTCTTGTTACGATGATGGTGCCGACACAGCTAGGACTTGTTCCATCCTACTTTATCATTACAAAGCTAGGCTGGCTAAATGATATGAAGGCACTTGTTGTACCAGGATTGGTCAATGCTTTCGGTATTTTTTGGATGAGGCAATATATTAAAGATTCAATTCCTGATGAAATCATTCAAGCTGCTAAAATTGACGGGTGTGGAAATTTTCGTATTTACTGGAATATAGTCGTCCCTTCGATACTCCCGGCATTTGCAACATTAGGTATCGTGACATTTATGCAAATTTGGAATGATTTCTTGTGGCCAGTAACTGTTTTAAGAGATCCTAGCTTTCAAACAATTCAGGTTGCCATTCGTTCATTGAATGATGTATATATCAGAGATTATGGTATGATATTGTCAGGTACATTTTGGGCAACGGTTCCGCTTGTGGTTGTATTCCTGATTTTTAATAAATTCTTTATTTCTGGTCTCACTCAGGGCTCCGTTAAATAATAAAAACATATGGTTTGAGAGGAAATTTTGATGAGAATTACGATTAAAGACATAGCTAAACTTGCCGGGGTTTCACCAGGGACCGTATCTAAAATTATAAATAATTATACTGATGTTAGTGAAGCCACTAAACAAAGAGTGTTAACTATAATGGAAGAGACAGGGTATCGACCAACGTATTCTGCTCAAAGTCTAGCAACAAAGAAAACAAATTTAATAGGTGTTATTTTTGCCGGGAAGATAAATGTCGATTTCAATGATCCCTTTTTCGTTGAAATTGTAAACTCATTTAAAAAAACTATTGGAAGTTTAGGATATGATCTCCTTTTCTTCTCAAACGAAAAATTTCAAGCAACGAACGAGAACTATTTAGCACGTTGTCAATACTACCAAGTAGATGGGTGCATAATTATAAGTGGTGATGATGTAGAGCCTTCTATTATTGAGTTAGACCGTAGTGAGATTCCGTGTATCGGGGTAGATTTAAGTCTTTCTGGTGAAAAATCAGGGTATCTCATGACAGATAACTATAAAGTTTCTTCAAAAGTGGTGGATCATTTTTATCTTCTAGGACATCGTACAATCGCTCACATTGGCGGAAAAGAAGGATCCCCTATTGCTGATATTCGTTTTCATGGTTTTGTCAAAGCATTAGGTGAGTATGGATTGCCAGTCGTAGAAGAGTATATTATTCGAGGAAATGATTATAAAGAAAATAGTGGCTATCAAGCTATGAAAACACTATTGAGTTTAGAGGAATGTCCAAAGGCTGTTTTTGCTGCATCTGATCTGATGGCGTTTGGTGCGGTTCGTGCCATTAAAGAAGCTGGACTTCGAATACCAGAGGATATTGCGATTATCGGTTGTGATGATCTTGATGCTTGTCGTTATATTGACCCACCTTTAACGACTGTGCGTCAAGATAAAGAAAAAATTGGGAAGCTTGCTGCATACATGCTTTCTGATATTATTGAAAAAAACTTAGGAACGAGTTCACTTATGGTTGAACCAGAACTCATTGTTCGTAAAACTTGTGGTGCGTACTTATAAGTTTAGAAATAAGGACGATTCTATTGCTTTATTCCAAGTAGGATAAAGCAATAGAACCGTTCTTTTTTTCTCATTATCCAAACACTATTGCATAATACTAGCTTCTTTTATCCTTATTGTCCTTTATCCCATCATTACTCTTGTCCACCCCCGTTATATTATTGAAAGTTTGAACAAATACGTTTAACCCATCATCAACCGTGTGATCGGTATCATTTAAATTTTTTATCTCTTTTAATTCATCTTGTTTTTTCAAAAATGTCACCTCCTAAGAATTAAAAAATCGTAAATAGACCCTCTTTCTACTATTCACTGTAATAGAAATAAAAATTCTTTACCTATTGTAAGTTTTTTTTATTATTAGTGAAATCCTTCACGGGCTACCATATAAAAACGGATTTGTTTTTGAGTTTTTTGGGTCAGAAACTGAAACTACGAATAGCTTACTTGGGTATCACGATTTCAACCATTTTAAGGAGGGAAAAATCAGGTGGCTCCATTCGCATATATAATTAGAGGAGTTCCTAATTAAAGTAGAAATTAGAAGTAGTAGGTAAGAGATTTTTTGGTTAGAAAATATATTTTTTGTGGATAAATGGCTTTTTTTCTTTCATTTTGAGGGTTGAAAATATTGTAACTAGAAGATGCCTGTATATGATTGATAGTAATAGAAAATATTTCTATTCCAATTTCAAGTTACTGTCCTCTTTGAAATAAATAGTAGAAGATTGGTTCAAATTTTCAAAATAGTTAAAGAAAATAGTAGAATCTATTTTCAAATTTTAGTTCCTTTTCTTACGATGAATTGGTGAAAAGACTACATGAATTATCAATATATGAAAATGTGAATGCCTATAAAAAAAGCCAGTTGTTAGTCGAAATATAACAGCTGGTTTTTTTATTGGACGATCTTTTCCACTAGAATTTAAAACATACCGTTTTCATTAGGGCTTTTCTTTGGTACTTCTTGACCTACATCCCACAGTTCAACAACTTTGTTATCTTCAAAACGGAAAATATGGATGACAGCCGCTCCAATGTCATTAACATCCTGCTTAATATGGGAGTGAATTACTACTGTATCACCTTCTTGAATCACATGTTTGACATCAAGTATTTTAGTAGGGCTATCTGATTGATTTTCTTCCATTGCAAGCATAAGGGATTCTGCATCACCACGGAAAAATGGATTGTGGTGAGAAAAGTTAGTGCCTATGCATGTCACAAATGCTTCACGAATTTCCCCTGATACTATGAGTTGTAAGAAAGATAAAGCAAGGTCTTTATGGGATTTGGTATGAGTATATGGCTGGTCTGAACTCAATTCGATCCTTCCTTTCTGTTCGGGTAGTAAATTTAGAATTAATAGAAGTGTAAGGTAAAGATAGATTCAGTTCAAGTCAATTATTAGGAAAATATCCATTGAAAAAATCGTTAACGTATCTTTCTCTAGGTGGATTTCTTGATCATAAAAAACCAAGAGTATGGCTCTCTTGGTTTTTTATGTTTACAAATTTCAACGAGATATAGTGTATGTTGCCAAGGTGACCATTCATATGGTGCTGCCATTTGTAGTAAGTTGTTTACATTCTCTCAAAAAGAGCACTGCCAGAAATACCAGGATTTGTCATCTCGTATGGATTTAAGATAAGATCGAGCTCTTCTTCTGTTAGCACATCGTACAGTAAACAAAGTTCTCGTACGGATTTACCTGTCAGAATCGCCTCGCGTGCAATACGTGACACTACCTCATACCCAAGATGTGGGTTAACGGCTGTAATAATGCCAACGCTTCTTTCTACATATTTTCTTAATCGTTCTTCATTCGCTTCAATGCCTTCTAAACAATGACTAGTAAAACTCTGAAACGCATTGTTCATAATACTGATGGATTGAAGTAGATTAAAGACGAGTACAGGTTCCATGACATTTAATTCTAATTGACCTGCTTCTGATGCAAGGCAAATTGTCGTATCATTTCCAATTACTTGGAAAGCTACTTGGTTAATAAGCTCGGGCATAACTGGATTTACTTTTCCTGGCATGATCGAAGAACCAGGCTGCCTTGCTGGCAGTGAGATTTCACCAAGACCAGCACGAGGACCAGATGCCATTAAGCGTAAATCGTTCGCTATTTTTGACATATTTATCATACATACCTTTAGGGCTGCAGAAACTTCCGTATAAGAATCCGTATTTTGAGTTGCATCGACTAGATGATCAGCACCCACAAGTGGTAACCCACTAATGTCAGCAAGGTGCTTGACAACATTTTTAATGTATTTTGGATCTGCATTTAAGCCAGTCCCTACGGCTGTTGCACCCATATTCACTTCATATAAATGTTCACGCGTTTGACTAATTCGCTTAATGTCACGCTTTAAAACACGACTGTAAGCTTCAAATTCTTGACCGAGACGAATAGGAACAGCATCTTGAAGATGAGTTCGCCCCATTTTTATCACATGATCAAATTGCTGCGCTTTTTTCTTAAATACATCATGCATGTATCTCATTGTAGTGAGTAGTTTTTCCAAAAGATTAAGCGTTGAAATATGAATGGCTGTAGGAAACACATCATTTGTCGATTGAGACATGTTCACATGAGTGTTTGGGCTTAACTTGGAATAATCCCCTTTATCATGGCCAAGAATCTCAAGTGCACGGTTGGCAATTACTTCATTTGCGTTCATATTAATAGAAGTTCCGGCACCGCCTTGAATCGGATCCACGATAAAATACTCATTCCACTGTCCTTCGATAATTTCATTGGCTGCCTGAACAATCGGCTCTCCAAGTCCTTCGTACAGTTGTTTCACATCCATATTCGCAAGAGCAGCTGCCTTTTTAACCATGGCAGTCGCTTTAATCATTTCTTCATGTAGTTTATATCCGGTAATCGGAAAATTTTCCACAGCACGTAACGTCTGAATTCCATAATACACATCTCTATCAATCTCTTTTTCTCCGAGAAAATCTTTTTCAAGCCTAGTTGCTTCTATTGTCTTCATGTTTTATCACCTGTTCTCCTCTTAGTGTTAAGCTATTTCATTTCCTCGGTATTTGCTGTTACCCTATTTATCAACTTGTTTTGGGATGTTCCTATGACCGAGGAGTATACCTCTAATTTAAAGCTTGAATCTATGTATGATCATGATTCAAATTATGGAATGATTAAAGAATATCAATAATGAATATATCATAATTCAATTAATGAGGATAAGCATCACATTTCGAAGAAAAATAATTCTAACATTAGTATTAACCTATTAACAGAAGATAGGCAGATGGGGCGATTCTACTAGTTCTTTTAGTGCACGTTTTATCTATTTTCAAACAACTAAACTAGTGAAAATAGAATCGTACCAATGCAAGGTGCCCTTGCAATACGTGTTTCTCTATAGAAAATCTCAATACAATCTAAGTAGTAACCTGACATATTTGATAAACATTGAAAAATACATAATTTTTTTGGAGATGATATAGTTAAGAGATAAAGCTAAGTGGTAGAGAGGAAGAGAAGATGAAGAATCGAAATGTCAAAATCATTACGTATATATCATTTATAGCTTGTGTTGTGTGGATCATTGGAGTTTTCTGGACAATG
>JBFILZ010000103.1:0-9802 GCA_041611945.1 Bacillus sp. (in: firmicutes) | reverse complement strand
CGCACGAAGGAAATGCGGGAGTATTTTCGAGGAGTCTCGCGTTCTTCCACTTCGATCACTGCTAAAGAAATATATTGCTTATTTTCATACCTCATGGTGCAAAATTGTTTTGCATGAAGGTCTCTGTTAAACTTTGTTGTTAATTTCAGATAAAGTTTACTCGCTTTCCGCGGGGAGGGCGATGAGACAACTCTGCACTTGTCCTTCTGTGTCTCACCTGACCCGCTGGACTTTGAATATGCTTCCATGAGTTCTAACCGAAGGAAGGAAATGCGAGAGCACGACCGAATAGGCTTCCATGAAAATACACAGGCGTACCGATTGAATTGCTTCTAGAGTATGCTTCGGTGAAATCGGGACGTATGTTACTAAATATCACAATTTCGTCATACAAGAAATGGTATTCCTCTATAGCTCTGCCGAAGCATTCGAGGAGTCGCGCGTCCTTCCACTTCAATCAACTTTGTTTTAAAAATCTACATGGAACTTTAACAGAGCTTAAAAATGAAAGTACTAATAATAAGGAGTTTAAAATTTTGAATAATATTATAGTGAAGCAAACCATTATTTATACGATTATTATTTTAGTAATATCTACACTTTTCAGTTATATCATTTATAAATCATTCACTCTTCTTTCATTAATAAATAGCTTATTTACGGTTGGAATAAATATATTTTTACTTAGTGTGCTTTTTCATATAACTAAGAATGGTTTTTTTGACGGTATTACATACAGTTTTAGAAACTTTTATAAAAGTTTTTCAAAGAAGGGACAGCTAATCTCTGACGATATCGATCATATGGCTTTGCCATCTGAATATTCTTATTCTTTTATTAAGCCAATGTTTTACTCAAGTCTAATGACCCTTTCTATTATGTTGTGTTTATTGTACTTCTATAATTAGCCTATCATTGTTGATAATATCTAATTCATCTTATATAATTATTAAAACTATTCAGGATTTTTTTTGAATAAATATCTATGCTTATTAACCTTTAGATTCTGCCTCCCACCTAATTAAAAGTTGTAGGATCCAGGACATTACCAAGTTCACAAACATTGTAGTTGGGTGGACAATTAACTCAACTCTAACCCAAACTTTAATGCTAAGCATATTAAATTATGGGAAGGGGTGATACTCTCTAGTCCCAATGCTCTAGTATGAGTTTATTTCCCCTCCCCATCATCAACTCCAGAGTAGTTAAGTGCTGCACTTTAGGTCATTTTTCCCTACCCTTTGGGATGAATGACTATTTTCGTTTATTAATAGGAGGTTACATAATGAAAACGATTTTTTCTGGAATTCAACCAAGTGGTGCTCTAACTCTCGGTAATTATTTAGGTGCACTTATACACTTCCCCTCGTTACAAGAAGAATTTAACTGTTATTTTTGTATAGTTGATCAACATGCAATTACTGTTCCACAGGATCGTCTAGCCCTAAGAAGCAACATTAAAAGCCTTGCCGCTTTATATATTGCAGCTGGCATTGATCCATCAAAATCCACACTTTTTATTCAATCAGAGGTACCAGCACATGCTCAAGCTGGTTGGATGATGCAATGTACTTCCTATATAGGTGAGCTCGAAAGGATGACACAATTTAAAGATAAGTCACATGGTAAAGATGGCGTCTCTGCATCATTATTAACTTATCCACCATTAATGGCTGCAGATATTTTATTATATGGTACAGATGTTGTCCCAGTTGGAGAAGATCAAAAACAACACCTTGAATTAACAAGGGACCTAGCAGAGAGATTTAATAGAAAATACAATAATATCTTTACTATTCCAGAACCTAGAATATCAGAAGTTGGTGCTCGTATTATGTCTTTACAGGAGCCTACCAAAAAAATGAGTAAATCAGATGAAAACCTTAAAAGTACAATTTTTATTTTAGATGACGAAAAGCAAATTAAGAAAAAAGTAATGAGCGCTGTCACTGATTCAGAAGGTGTTGTCCGTTTCGATAAAGAAAATAAACCTGGTGTATCAAATCTGTTGACCATCTATTCAATTTTATCTAATAATTCTATTCAACAGCTTGAAGCAAAATATAATGGCCGAGGTTACGGTGATTTTAAAGGTGATATTGCCGAGGTAATCATTTCATCACTTAAACCTATCCAAGATAAGTATTATGAATTAATCGAATCTAAAACTTTGGAAGATCTGCTAGATGAAGGAGCAGAACGAGCTAACAATGCTGCAATGAAAATGTTGCGCAAAATGGAAAATGCAATGGGTCTAGGTAGGAAAAGATAAATAGAAATTTCGTAGGTAAGTCTCACAGGATTAACTGTGAGACTTTTTCTTCGTGCTTCCAATGTATCTTTTGAATATCACTAAAGATTTGATGACCAGCCATATTTATTAAGTTGTATTACTATATTTTCTTCAAATTAAATTCCTAGAACATTGCCCTCTCATTCATGCTATAATTAATTTATTATTTTCAGAAAATTGTCGAATTATAGGGGGACCTTTCATGCAGAAAATCAAGAGTTATTTTTCTAATAAGATTCATTCATTTAAAAAAGCGAGAAAATTCAGACCCTCTTTTAAGAAATTTAAAGGGTTACAGTTTAATAAAATTAATTTAAAGCCAAAATTTCATGGAATCAGCTTTAAACTAAACCTTGCTTTCATTTTATCACTTGTTACTTTTGGTATCATATTAAGCGCAGTTATTACTCCTTATATTACTAAAACTATGAAGGATTCAATTCAAGAACAATCACTTTCTGTTGCGCAAACACAAATGACAACTCTAGATAGTCATATCAACACAGCAGTGGAAGAAATTGAGCTGATGGCTGACATTCTTATAAATCAAGATTCAGCTGAAATCAGTAGAGGCTATACAAGAATGAGAGGTTCTAATCCGAAATTTCTGGATATATATCATATCGGCCCCGATGGAAAGGAAGTAATGAGAAAGGGCCTTTTAACAATACTTTCCGATCGTACTGAAGATTCCGCTTATATACATGCTATAAAAAATGGTACATATAAAAGTAACCTTTCAGCAAATACATCTGGCAATGAGAATGCATATATATTTGAAGTAGCTACACCGGTAACTGATTTATTGAATAAACCTATCGGAATAATTGGAACATATATTGATACTAATTCTGTTTGGAAGAGTATCAGAGGTGAAGTAAGTGAATCCTCGACTCAAAAAGTTTTCTTAGTATCAAAAGAAGGATATTTAGTTGCGGCAGACGACCAACAGTGGATAAAATCTGTTAATGGAGAAAATGGAGGTAAATCTATATTTTCTGATCATGAAGGAGTTGCCGACTTATTAAAAAACCTGCACAAACTTGAGTCAGGTGTATTAAATGGTGTCGGTACTTTTAAGAACGAGCTAGGTGAAAATCAAGTAACCGCTTATTCATATAACGATGAGTTAGGAGTTGCCATTTTTGTTGAAACTCCAGTGAATATTGCATTTAGTTCAATTGATTCATTGCAACTAATTATTTTAGTTCTTATTGTACTTTCAGTTTTCGCAATTGCTATATTTAGTTACATTTTCTCTAGACGTCTTATTGCACCATTACATCAACTTATAAAAGTATCAAATGAAGTCTCAGAAGGTGACCTTACTAGGAGAATATCGATTAAGCGGAAAGATGAAATTGGACAACTAGCTGCTTCCTTTAATGAAATGATAATTAATTTAGAAACAATTGTTAAATACACCCAAAGTGCATCACAACTAACATTTGATACCTCACATGATTTACGTGAATCCGCCCGAGAGGCTGCTGCTGCATCCGAACAAATTACCGAAGCAATTGATGAAGTTGCTAAAGGTGCGGAGCAACAAGCTTCAATAAGTCAAGAAACTGATGAAAAAGTTAACCAATTCCTCAAAGTAGCAACTCAATTAGAAGGACAGAGTCATGTAGTGATTGAGACAGCAAAAAGTACCCAAGAAAGTATTTTTTCTAATCAGACAATCTTAGAAAAACTTATCGAAGGTGTTCAAAGTTTAGCTTTAGCTACTTCTGATTCATCAGTAGAGGTTGTAAAACTCGAAGATAGAACAAAACAAATTAAGAAAATTATCGAACGAACAAACCAAATTGCAAGTCAAACCAATTTACTAGCACTAAATGCTAGTATTGAGGCTGCTCGAGCAGGTGAACATGGAAAAGGATTTGCTGTAGTAGCAAACGAGGTTAGAAAACTTGCCGTCGAGAGTAATAAGACAACTGTCGAAATTGATACAATTATTAAGCTGATTTTAGAGTCAATAGAAGTTGTCAGTGGGAAAATGGCAGATAGTACTGAAAAAGCAAACTCAGAGAGTAGGTCTGCTGAGCTTGCAAAGAATGCTTTAACAGAAATTGTTCATTCAATGGATCATGTTCTTAAGTCCGTGCAATCAATGGACGAACTGTTGATGGAACAAAAAGAGTATATTCATACGATTCAAGATTATTCTAAAGAAGGCTTATCTTATGCAATACAAGCAAGCTCTTCTACGCAGGAGGTCGCAGCATCATCTATCCAGGCTACAGGTAATATGAATGGCGTTATTGAGAATATTGATTTACTTCTAAATATGGCAAAAGAATTAAATGAATCAGTAAGTCGCTTTAAGGTCCTCAAAGAAGAAATTAGTGAATAAAAAAAGGGTGCAATATTATAATATTGCACCCTTTTTTAATTCACACTCGTTTCTTGTTCCAACTCCCAAAGTTTTTCAAAGAATGGTTGTCCCTTAATTAAATTCTCGCAAAGTTCTAAATGTCGTTCACTCCATCCAAATTGAACTTCTTCAAGAAAGTTTCTCCAAGCATTTTCAAAATCCAGTTCTTGTATTTCCTTATATTTTGAAGGGTCCCAATCCGTGAACCAATACCTAATTTCTGCAACATTATTCGATGAGTAAAGTTGATCCATCGCCATTAATAGTAGTTGCTTGAGTTGTCGTTCCTTCCTTGTGAGACCACTCATTAATTGAGGGGATGGGGATAATATATGGTGCTCTTTATAACTAGTACTCTTAATTGCATGAAACTTATATTTCATTTCTTCTTGATCTGATACCATGTCATAGACAAGTTGTTCTTGCCTTGGAATGAGGCGACTCTTACGAATGGGGATATTATATCCAATCGTGTCTGCTACTAATATACCCACACCATCTGTTACGACAAAACAATAATCTAATTGAATACGTTCATGGTTTTTCCTTAAATAAGCTTTTTGATAAATATTATCCATTAATTCTCTTGGCAAATCCATTAAATCGTTTTCGATGTAATGAAATAAAGTTTTTTCAACCTTTAATAATGGGACTTGGTCTAGTAGTTCAATCCTATCTTCCTTTCGCCATTCATGAAAATGACATACATTATATCCGTTCTCTTCACCTTCAAACCAATTTACCCATACATCATGCAGATACAACATATTATACCCCTCACTTTATATCTGTTTGTTAACAATCAGTATAGGCAGGCTAGCGTTAATTTATTCCATTTTGTGAAACTTCTTGTACATAGTAATATATTAATATAGTTAGATTATTAGTACTTTGTTGGAAAAAAGCAAATAGTTATGCAAATAAGGAAAATCCCTACTGGAAATAGATAACATTCCATTTTTGTAGATATAAATAAGATATAATCCATAAAACTGTAGCCAGTGGATAATACATTAAGATATGCAATTATCGAAACTCCTCCAACAACCGCATTTCCAAATCCAATAAGAAAAAGAATCAACCTGAAAATCATTCCCTCTCAACCCCTTCACCTCTTTCTTACGAAATATCTCGTCCATCTTTACTAATAAATATGTACAAGGAATTTTGTTATGTATAAAAAAAAATCCATCATTATTGTGATAGATTTAGACATATTCTTAATCTGTGTTAAACGTTGTTGTTAATTTCAACTACAAAATGGTATCTTCCCACTAGGTAGGTGCATAACTTTAACTATTCTTTGATTATAGGTTTTCATTTGTTTAGTTCCTTTTGAAATCACTTTCGAATCTGTAAATTATTTTAAATGGGTATATTAACATAAAATATTCACCTTCATATAGTACAATTTTTAATTTTACTCTCTTATCAATCTTGTATATAATTTCAAAATCTCTTCGGATTTTTTCACTTCAATCTCTCTTAGTTTTTTTTTTCCATCAAATAAACATGTTTCAATTATATGATATCCTAAACTGTATCCAAGCATTTTGGGATAGGCTTTTAATCCATATAATATCTCTTGATATTCCTTTTCATTTTTACTTTTATTTCTATTTGGATAAACTAGTTTCTTCCACCATTTTTGCAATTCTTTGTTACTATAAAGTTTTGTCCAATAAGCTACTAAATCACTTCCACAATGTTCTTTGACAGCATGCTCAGCTAAACCCTCTAAGATAATTGTATCTAATAAAGTTACATCTTCTTCTTTTTTAGACATATTCATTAATCGACATACATGGTTATATTCATGTGTTAATAGCGCTTTAATTTCACTTTTTTCTATGTCGGTAGCTAAAAATAAAATAAGCTTATCCGTAAAGGCAATTCCAGACTTTCCTTTGTTCTCCTTCATAATTTCTACTTTCGCTTCATTTACTGGGAATATTATGATTGGAATATTAGGTCCTTTCCATTTCTCTCTTAGAACTTCGTATTCTTTTTTTACTATGTCCCAGTAATTTTGTTCTACAAAGAGATCAATCTTATTATTTCTAGTGAATACCGAAGATTTATACATTCCAAATAAACATAAATACTCATATATGTCCCTTGCTGAATTTCCATTAAAGTACGTTGATAGTTTCTCACACATTTTTATAGGTTGGTTTCCATGTTCTTTCAACCATTCCTCTGTGTTGATTACACTCAATAATCTCACCTCTCATATTCACGCAGTCATATTAATCTATGAAAAAATAAAGAACCTGTTCTAGATTCTAGAACAGGTTCTTTTTTCAATTCTCAGATTAACGGTGTTCATTATTTCAGCTGAAGGTTGCTCACTTTCTCCTGAGCCACAATAGAGCTTTTCTATGAATTATTCAAACTTCTTAAAAACTAATGTTGCATTGTGTCCACCAAATCCTAGTGAGTTACTTAAAACCGCATATACATCTTGCTTTCTTGCTACATTAGGGACATAGTCTAAGTCACATTCAGGATCTGGTGTTTCAATATTGATGGTTGGTGGGATCATCCCTTCTGATATTGCCTTTACTGAAAAGATCGCCTCTATACCTCCAGCTGCACCTAAAAGGTGTCCCGTCATTGATTTAGTTGACCCAACAGCCATTTTGTATGCATGATCACCAAATACTTCTTTTATTGCCATTGTTTCATATTTATCATTATAAGGGGTACTTGTACCATGGGCATTCATATAGGTAATCTGATTTGGTTGTAATCCAGAGTCTTCAAGTGCCTGTCTCATAGCCCTAACTCCACCTTCACCAGCAGGTGCAGGTGCTGTAATATGATAAGCATCTCCTGTAGCACCATATCCTACAATCTCAGCATAAATATGTGCTCCACGAGCTAAAGCAAAATCTAAATCTTCAAGGATTAGTATTCCAGCACCTTCACCCATTACAAACCCGTCACGATTTAAATCGAATGGTCGACTTGCTGTTTTGGGATCTTCATTAAAAGATAAAGCCTTCATTGAACTGAATCCTGCGAATGCCATAGTAGTTAATGGAGCCTCTGTTCCACCCGTAACCATTACATCTGCATCACCGCGTTGAATGACTTTAAATGCGTCACCTATCGAGTTAGCACCAGATGCACATGCTGTTACGGTACAGGAGTTTATTCCCTTTGCTCCCAAGGCAATCGATACTTGTCCGGCTGCCATATCGGGGATCATCATTGGAACGAAAAATGGACTGACTCTTCTATATCCTTTTTCTAAGAAAGTATTGTATTGTTGTTCATGTGTTTCCATTCCGCCAATCCCAGATCCAATCCACACTCCTACTCGAGGAGATATTTCTTCTGTAATGGTCAAGTTAGCATCTTTAACAGCCATAAGTGAAGCTGCCATAGCATATTGTGTAAATCTGTCCATTTTTTTAGCTTCTTTTCGTTCCATAAATTCTTCTGGATTAAAATCTTTGATTTCTGCTGCTACTTTAGCTGGAAATAATTCTGAGTTTACACGAGTTAATGGTCCAACTCCTGACACACCATTTAATAAATTAGTCCATGTGGTATCTAAATTATTCCCTATTGGAGTTACAGTCCCTAATCCTGTTACAACTACCCGCTTTTTATGCATAATTACACTCCCTTAATCATCTTATATTTTCTGCACTTGAAAGATAAACTCAAATTAATTTAAAAATTTCAACTAATTCACTCGATATTCTTATTTTCCCCATCGAATTGCGATGGCTCCCCAAGTTAATCCTCCACCAAAACCAACCATTACAATTAAATCATCATCTTTGATCGTTCCTTTTTCTATCTCCTCAACAAGGGCAATCGGTATGGATGAAGATGAAGTATTTCCATATTTCTCTACGGTTTTAGACATCTTTTCTTCAGGTAGTTCTAAACGTTGCCTTGCAGCCTCCATGATACGAATGTTAGCTTGGTGAGGAATTAAAAAGTCTACATCATCTTTATTTAAGCCAGCCTTTTCAAGTACATTTATACACGATTCACCCATTTGACGTACAGCGAATTTAAAAACTTCTCTACCGTTCATAATGATATACTCATCTTGGTACAAATGCTTAGCACCCGTTCCATCAGACCCTAGTTCAAATGAAAGAATACCTCGACCTTCAGAAACTGGACCGAGAATGACCGCTCCAGCTCCATCACCAAAAAGAACAGCTGTATTTCTGTCGCTCCAGTCTGTAACTCTTGAAAGTTTTTCAACACCCACAACCAGAACATTTCTATAAGTACCTGCTTCAATAAATTGCTTACCCATGACGATTCCATACATAAAACCTGCGCAGGCAGCACTAATATCAAATGCAGCTGCGTTTTTTGCACCTAGCTTTTCTTGAATCATACAGGCTACTGAAGGGAATGGATTGTCCGGAGTAACAGTTGCTACAACAATTAAATCAATTTGTTCAGCAGTAATTCCCGCATTATCCATCGCCTTTTGAGCAGAAAGAAACGCCATGTCAGATGTATTGATATCATCGCTTGCAATTCTTCTTTCTTTTATTCCAGTTCGCGTTCTTATCCACTCATCTGTAGTATCTATTATTTTTTCCAAATCATGATTGGTCACTACTTTTTCAGGAAGATAACGGCCAATACCAATTATCCCAGCATTCATGGAAAAATCCCCTTTATAAGTTTATTATCAAATATTATGACTTGGTACTAATTTTAAAGTAAAAATATTCTTTTAGCAATCATTTTGAAAGATTGTTTTTCAAAGTCGAGGTCAATTGTCCATTGCCAATTGGAATACATTGTCATATTTTATAATGTATACTTTTTGACTCATCATTCTATACCTCGCCACATCTGCTTTTTTGATGGCTCTGTTAAAGCATCCCTTTTGATTTTTTTGACGGAATTTATTGAAGTAGATCGTGAGTGTCTTCTCGAGAATACCTTCGATATCCTTCGTGGGTTGAGAATTCATGGAGGCATATTCAAAGAACCGCGAAAGGGAGCAAACTGCAGCAGGTGATTGTCTACAACAGTGTTTAAAAAAGCCCTTTTTTTAACACTTAGGAGGTGCAATAATGAACGAACACGAACCAAAAAATTCAAAAGATAGTACTGAACATCCTTTTGATCGATTAATG
>JBFILZ010000102.1:0-9919 GCA_041611945.1 Bacillus sp. (in: firmicutes) | reverse complement strand
CGGGACAGGTGAGACCTGAAGGCGCTATCGCCGAGGGGCTCACCGCCCGCCCCACGGAAAGCGAGTGTTCTGGAACGAAGATCCCCTTATTTTCAGGGTAGCCAAAATATAAGAAAACAAATAGGACTTACACGAAGTAAGTCCTATTTGCTTTCTTATTAAGTTAACTTACTTTAATCTTTTCTCTAGTTCAGCTTTCTTTTCCTCAAATCCAGGCTTCCCAAGAAGTGCAAACATATTTACTTTGTAAGCCTCAACTCCCGGTTGATCAAACGGATTCACACCAAGTAGGTACCCACTCATTGCACAAGCCTTTTCGAAAAAGTAGACTAGATAACCAAAATTAAAAGCATCCAATTCAGGAATCTCTACGACAAGGTTTGGGACCCCTCCATCAGTGTGAGCTAACATCGTACCTAGAAAGGCTTTTTTATTAACTGTATCAATTGATTCACCAACTAAATAATTTAACCCATCTAAATCTTGCTCTTCTGATTCTATCTTTATATCATGGCGAGACTTTTCCACATATAATATTGTTTCAAATATGTCACGGCGGCCCTCTTGGACATATTGCCCCATTGAATGAAGATCAGTAGAGAAATTAGCGGATGAAGGAAAAATCCCTTTCTGGTCTTTTCCTTCACTTTCTCCAAAAAGTTGTTTCCACCATTCAGAAAAATATTGTAGACCTGGTTCATAGTTTATTAGCATTTCGATTGTCTTACCTTTGTTATAAAGCACATTTCTTACAGCAGCATATTGATAAGCTGCATTATCTTCTAATTCAGAATGACTGAAATCCTTACTAGCTACTGCTGCGCCCTTCATGATAGCCTCAATGTCCGCTCCACTTACTGCAATTGGTAGTAAACCTACTGCTGTTAAGACAGAATAACGACCACCAATATCATCAGCAATAACAAATGTCTCGTATCCTTCTTCATTTGCAAGTGTTTTTAAGGCTCCTTGTTCTTTATCAGTTGTAGCATATATACGTTTTTTAGCCTCTTCTTTTCCATATTTCCCCTCTAACAACTTTCTGAAATGACGGAAAGCTATAGCAGGCTCAGTTGTAGTTCCAGATTTAGATATGACATTAATCGAGAAGTCTTTTCCATCAATAACATCCATAACATCCTTCATATAGGTAGCACTGATATTATTCCCTACAAAAATAACCTGCGGAGTTGTCCTTTGTTCTTTTGTTAGCACATTATGAAATGAATGCCCTAGAAGTTCAATAGCCGCACGAGCTCCTAAATAAGAACCCCCAATCCCAATTACTAATAATACATCTGAATCTGACTTAATTTTTTCCGCCGATTGAAGAATTCTTGAGAATTCCTCTTTATCATACTTAGTAGGTAGATCTATCCACCCTAAGAATTCACTCCCAGCACCCGTTTGTTCATGTAAAGAGTGATGTGCAACCTTAACAGCATCACTTAAATATGTAAGTTCGTGCTCTCCAAAAAAGGTCATAGCCTTTGAATAATCAAACTTAATTTGCGTCATTAACATTAGCCTCCTTAAAATAAACGTATACTGCCTACTTTACATGATTACACGCATTTAAATCAAGAATACATATTTTTTGTTCATCGTATATAACTAAAATAGATAGGACACTCATTGCTTGTGAAAATTGTTTCTACACTTGTAACTATCCAACCAAATCAATCCGAAGCGAAGTGTCACCATTTTCGGTTCAAATACGCGTTCGTTCCATACCTTCACGATGATCGAATAAGAATAATTTTCATCTTTCTCATAGCTTTAACTAAGAAAAAAAAACGAATTCGATTGAGAATTCGCTTTTTTCAAATATCTGGTATGTTTAATTTCTTAACAGATTTTTCGTTTAGGCTTGCTATAGTCCCGAATATGCCATCCTATTTTCTTCGTGAGGCAATACAAAGGAGGATATTCAATGTCCAACGGGAGCAGCAGGCCGTCGAGACCTAAATTTCAAGTGCCGAATTGGCTCACATCCCGTCCAGCGGAAAGTGAGCATCCTACAACTGAAATCAACAATATTTAATAGGTCTTATTTTAAAGAGAAGCACGTAGTATTGCTAAAACATCTTCCTTTTGCAGTGACTTAAAGTTACCAAATTCACCGCGAACCATTGCTTTATCAGCCATTAAATCAAGCTGATCATCACCTATTTCATAATCAGCAAGTTTTGTAGGAGCACCAAGACTACTCCAAAATTCGCGAACCTTTTCAATTCCTTCTAGCCCAATTTCTCTTTCAGTTTTACCTTCTGGGCTAACATTGAATACTCGAACTGCTAATTGAGCAAAGCGACTAACATTCGTATCCAATGTATGCTTCATCCAATTCGGGAATATAATGGCTAAACCACCTGCGTGTGGAATATCATAAACAGCTGATACAGCATGTTCCATATTATGAGATGCCCAATCTCCTCGGTAGCCCATTGACACCATTCCGTTTAAAGCCATTGTTCCACAGTATAAAATCGTTTCTCGTAGGTCATAATTTTCTAAGTCATTAATCAATTTTGGAGCAGCTTCCATTACTGTTAGCAAAATTGATTCGCATAAGCGATCCTGTAGTTGTGTATTAGTAGCCGTATGGAAATAATGTTCGAATACATGTGTCATCATGTCTACAATGCCATATATAGTTTGATCCAAAGGTACTGAATAAGTATGTACAGGATTTAAGATCGAAAACTTAGGAAACGTTTCTAAGCTGCCCCAACCGTACTTTTCATTCGTCTCCCAATTTGTAATAACTGAGCCAGCGTTCATTTCAGAACCTGTTGCAGCAAGAGTAAGAACTGTTCCAAACGGAAGAGCTTCATTCACCTCAGCCTGACGTGTTACTAGATCCCAGGCATCCCCGTCATATTTAGCTCCAGCTGAAATAAGCTTCGTACAGTCAATTACACTTCCTCCACCGACTGCTAATACAAAATCAATGCCCTTATCTTTACAAATTTCAATTCCTTTTTTTGCTGTAGTCAAACGAGGATTTGGTTCAACACCAGATAACTCATGAACTTCTGCACCTATTTCTTCAAATAATGCCAAGACTTCATCATAGATTCCATTTCGTTTAATACTCCCTCCTCCGTATACAAGCAGGACTTTTTTTCCATAATTTGAAACTTCATCCTTTAAATGTACTAATGTATCCTTACCGAAAATTAGTTTTGTTGGATTATTAAAAATAAACTGTTCCAAGTCGAATCCCCCTAAGATATTAATAATCTTTATTATGTAACAAAGAAGAAAGCAATGTAAAGAAATGTGACTCTTTTAGGAGTATGCATAATTAAAGTCAAAATTACTCATCATAAAAATGTAGGAATTAATTTTTGATTTGAGGAGGGAAAGCCTTTTGAGTACGATTCAACGACTTGCATTAGCTCTTACGATAATCGGTGCTGTTAACTGGGGATTAATTGGATTTTTTCAATTCGACTTAGTTGCAGCCATTTTTGGCGGGCAAGATTCAGCCCTGGCACGAATCATTTATGGACTAGTGGGGATTGCTGGTATCATTAACCTTGGTCTCCTGTTTAAACCTTGGAAAGAAGTAGAAACAAGCGCGGAACCTAGAGCAGCACGGTAAAAAAAATAAAAAAAGGTAGGAAATCCCTACCTTTTTTATGTGTTCAATTATTTCTTTAAAAGATTTCCACGATCAGACGATTGCTCGATCCACTCTTCTAGCTTATCTTTTAATGTGTTGAAGCCTTGAACTTCAACATCAGACTTTTCATTATTCTTCTTCATTATTTTCTGTAATGGCGCTTTTTCTGGTGCTTTTTCTGTTGCACGAATTGAAAGGCTGATTTTGCCTGCTTCTTCATTTATAGAAAGTACCTTTACATTTACTTCATCACCTACAGATAGATGTTCGCTTACGTCCTTAACAAAGCCATGCTTAATTTCAGAAATGTGCACAAGACCTTGAGTCGTTTCATTCAATGCAACGAACGCTCCGTATGCTTGAATTCCAGTTACCTTACCCGTTAACACGCTTCCAACTTCAATTTTCTCTGACATTAAAAAACACTCCCAATGATATATTTTTATCCCTTTATATACGCAATACAAAATTATATCACAATAGAGCATTTAAATCAAAAGACAACTTCTACCATGAATATTTAATTAAGATCCAGCCATCCTCATTTATATATAGTAGCATTTACTACAATTCAATTAATTTTATCCATTTTTCACCCTATTAATTTCTCCTATATCATTTCCGTTTATTCGCTCATTTTTTTGATTTTTGTGTTTATGAGATGAAAGAAGAAAATTGATTTTAAGATCCGCCTACTTCATCCCTTAATTGACATGTTTAATTTACTAATCTTTCCGTTTATTTCCTAAAAACTACAAGGGTGAAACGAACGAATATGGGTAAACTAACCTTCAAAAATGGTTGGAGTGAGGGATATGACACTAGAAAAAGATAAACAATTCACCATTGCCATTCAGGGAATGAATATTCACGTTGAAACCTATCATCGAGATGCTAGTTGGTATAAACCGACAATCGTCTTAATCCATGGTTTTCTATCATCTACCTTTAGTTTTCGTAGACTAATCCCTTTACTTGCAAAGGATTATCGAGTAATCGCATTAGATTTACCACCCTTTGGTAAAAGTGAAAAGTCCAATAAGTTTTTCTATACGTATGATAATTTCGCTAATATAGTCATTGAATTATTAGATACACTGAATATAAAAGACATCATTTTAGTAGGCCACTCTATGGGAGGACAGATATCATTACATGTCGTAAAAAAACGGCCAGATCTTATTCGGAAAGTTGTTTTATTATGTAGCTCAAGCTACCTAGACCGTAGCAAACTCTTTTTGATATTTTCAACTTATATACCTTTCTTTTCTCTCTGCCTAAAAAAGATTATGACAAAGCAAGGAGTGAAACGAAACTTACTAAATGTAGTGTATGACCATTCAATGATTGATGAAGAAATGATGCTTGGCTACGAGCAACCTTTTTACGACAATCAAATTTTCCATGCTCTTGCTAGAATGATTCGTCATCGGGAGGAGGATTTATCTTCTGAGGTGCTACAATCTCTTGATATCAAAAGCTTACTTATTTGGGGTCGAGAAGATAAGGTAGTACCCTTACAAATCGGAGAACGATTACACCAGGATCTAAAACACTCAAAACTCATTACTTTTGATAAAACGGGGCATTTATTACCAGAAGAAAAACCCAACCATGTTCATGAAAACATATTGCAATTCATATAAAAAAACTGGAGATAGTACATCTCCAGTTTTTCGTTAGAAAGAACAAGACTCCTCATTTTTTAAATTCAAGAGAATCTTAGCAATTCTAAGGCACTCTTCGTCAGAAGGACAGTTTTCAAACGAAAATTCATATATCGCCATCATTTTTTTTACAATCATAGTGATGTCATCGTATTCATGTACTATTTGAATGATGTCCGATATTTCCGGGTCGTAATTTCCTGGCCCAATCTTAAATGGATCCCAATAATATAAAATTTCATAAAGTTTAATATTTAACTCATTCATTTTTACTCACCTTTATTTACTATTTTACTTAATCATATCATAGTTAACTTTAGTCTAAAACAAGAGAACAAACAAAAAGCACAGAACCTGCAATAGGTCCTGTACTACTCCTTGGACTCTGACACCTTTTTCTCAGCTTCTCCAGCTTTTTTTGTTTTTTCTTTAGCCTTTTGATCTTCTAAGTCTATAACACCACACGCAATTCTACTTCCTGCATCACCTGCTGGTTGGCTCATTCCGTCATCAGCTTTCTCATGAACAATTAGAGCTGTTCCGCTTTTGGTATATAAGGTTGACTTCCCTTTCTTTAACGTGACACCCGTTGCCATTATTTCTGCAGCTACTGTTCCGTCAGGTTTCACTATTATATTAGGTAAGTCTCCAGCATGAGCGCCTTCTTGATTAAGTAGTCCGTGCTCAGTTTCATCTGGGTTATAATGGTCTCCAGCTGATACAAAGTCTGGTGACTCACACTCTCCATTTGCATGAAAATGAAGACCGTGTGGTCCTGGTTCAAGACCACTTAAGAATAAGCTGATCTTCAGACCATCTGCTAGTTCCTGAAGTGTAGCAGATCCAAGACTATCACCAACTGGATTTTTTATATCCACTTCAATTTTAGTGGGTCTAACTTCTTCAACACAAGCACTTAATAATAGAACAAGTGCAATCATCAAAATCCACGTTTTCACCTTAGTCCTCCTAAAAAGTCCTTTTTTTGTAGCATATCCAATTATGAATTCATTTAAACTACTGAAAGATAATCGTATGACTTGCTTACTAAAAAAATTCTTTTTAAAACGCACAAAAGTTCCTCTTGAACGGTGCAAGATTGCATCGAGGACACTCACTGGTCGCTAGTGGAAAGCGAGCATCCTACAGTTGAAATAAAAAACATTGCACAGACCCAATAAGAAAAGCCACTCTATCTATAAATCAAGATAGTGTGGCTTTGATTACTTCTTGAACTTTTTTTAGAGTTCTCTTAAATGTTGGGATAACCTGTTCAGTTTCACTTACTTATTCATTCGAATTTTCTTTATTGTATTGCTTCATTTTTTCTTCAACTTCTTTTGCTTTCATTAACTCTCTTCTTGAGACAACTATAATCAATCTCATCGCGCCCACTGCCATAAGGACGAAAATAAGAAAGGTTATCATAGCTGGCAAATACTCACTTTTATCCTCTGGGAAATATAAAAACAATCCTACTAAAAATGACACCTATTTAACACTCCTTGGAAAATAGTTAACTTATTGTATGACCTGTACCTTTTCGATAAAAATAGGTTCTATTGGCATAGCTTGTCCATCAACTTCTACAGCAGCGATGGCATCAATTATTTCAAGACCTTCTATTACCTGCCCAAAAACGGTATGTCTATTATCTAACCACGGCGTTCCGCCATGTTCACTATAACCTTTAATTACCTCTTCCGGAACTCCTATTTCTTGCATTTGCTGTATTCGCTCTGGTTCGATATGTTTCTTTTGAACAATAAAGAACTGACTTCCATTCGTATTTGGTCCTGAGTTAGCCATCGAGAGTGCTCCTCTAAAGTTGTATAGTTCAGGTGAGAATTCATCTTCGAAATTCGCACCATAAATACTCTCCCCGCCTCTTCCATTTCCAAGAGGATCTCCGCCTTGAATCATAAAATCATTCATAACTCGGTGAAATGTTAAACCATTATAATAACCATTTTTACTGTGAGTTAGGAAGTTCTCGACTGCTTTTGGAGCAACATCTGGATAGAGTTCAATGGTAATGGTTCCTTTGGTTGTAATCAACTCAACTTTCGGAAAATCATTCTCAACTCCACCAGCCGAAAGTTGGCGAAATCCATCAATATTCACATCACTTTGAGATTGTGTCGCATCTTCTTTAACTTCTATGGAACCATTATCCTCTTTAGATGGCCCACATGCCGATACGAAGAACAACAAAGTTAACACAAATAAAACTTTAATTTTTATCATTGATAACACTCTCCTACAATATTTTCACTAAAAATATTTCTACTTGTCAATTATGGTACTATGAAGAGAAGAATACAACAATGAAAAAAGGTGGAAAATTAATGACAGATCAATTTCAGGTTGGTGACATTGTAAAAGCGCATTATAAAACTGGTATTTATATTGGTGAAATTACAGAAGTAAAACCAGTACATTATTTAGTAAGAGTCAAGGCGGTATGTAAGCATCCAACCCAAGGTGACTTGCATAATCCTAAGCAAGTTCAAGTGGATTTCTTTCATGAAAGAAGAGCCTTAGCGGAGAGGGAGCAAACTAACATCCCAAAAGAAATGGTTAAAAGCTTTGATGGAGAAATTCCTTCCTATAAGGATTCTCTAAGGTTATCAGTAGATCTATCTAAGAAAGAACTTGAGAGAGAAAACAGTGAATGGTCCATACTTTGCTTAGAGAAACTTGCGATTCTTGAAAAAGATTACTTTAAATAAAGGCTTTCTTAAACTTAGTTATTGATATCCGATAAGGCATTCACTTTCCGTTTGAGGTCATCTGCTTGTGCCTGTTTGATTTAACCTACCACTAATTCCCACAGGATATTGGACTTGTTTCCATGAGTTCAAGCCGAGCGAAGGAGTGCGATAGCACGACCGGATAGGCTCCCATGAAAATACTCCAGCGTACCGATTGAACTGCTTCTAGAGTAAGCTTCGGTGAAATCGGGACGTCTGTAAATAAATATCACAATTTCGTCATACAAGAAACTGTTATTCCTCTATAGCTCTGCCCAAGCATTCGAGGTGTCTCACCTCTTCATCTACAATCAACAATAACCTTTAACAAAATCTAAAAAAAAAACATAAGTTTGTAAAAATACAAAACACCTTTTCAGGTGTTTTTTTCAGTTTATTCGCTTGAGCTTTTAATGAAAGTCCGATAGTATTTAGGGAGACGAAATATATTAGATAGTGGGTGACACGTATCCAAACAATGAAAAAGAACCTTCTAATTATGTGGATTTCCAATTTTTTTGTTGCTGCTAGTGCCACAATGGTTCTTCCATTTTTATCTCTATACATTGGGACATTCGGTGAATTTACACAAGATTATGTCCAAAGGTGGTCAGGATTTGTATTTAGTATTACTTTCTTAACGGCATTATTTTTTTCACCCGTTTGGGGTCGAATAAGCGATAAATACGGCTATAAAAGAATTCTAATGATTACTGGTTTTGGAATCTCATTCAGTATCTTTTTAATGGGATTCGTTCAATCCGTTGAGCAACTCTTTGTACTCAGACTCTTCATGGGTATTGTTACTGGATTTATACCTACATCCCTAGCCTTCATTTCCTCCCAAACGCCAAAAGCAACAGCTGGTAAGACGTTAGCAACCCTTCAAACAGGAACAGTATCCGGTGCTTTATTGGGTCCTTTAATAGGAGGACTCTTAGTCGATATGGTGGGCTTTCAATACTCTTTCATTCTAACCTCTTGCTTCATTTTTCTTGCTGCATTACTGGTCACTATTTTTATTAAAGAACATAAGCAGGTTCCTACAAAATTCAAAAAAAAGTATTCACGAAAAGAAGTCTTTCAAGAGATTTTGCATTCACCGTTGCTGCTAATGACTATGATACTTTCCCTAATCATCCAAACTGCTAATTTTAGCATTCAACCAATTTTGGCCTTGTATGTGACCGAGCTAGGTCGTGGAGAGAATATCGCTTTACTGGCAGGTCTAGCTTTTTCTGTAACGGGCTTGGGTAATTTACTTTTGACTAGACATTGGGGTCAGCTCGGTGATCGTATTGGGTATGAAAAAGTACTACTATTCTTACTAATTATGGCCTCAATCTTTTTTATTCCACAGTCACTTGTGTCTTCCCTATGGCAGCTTGTTCTATTAAGATTTTTTTTCGGAATGGCACTTGGTGGCATGATTCCATGTATGACGGCGTATGTAAGAGAGCTGTCTCCGTCATCTATACATGGGGAGATACTTGGGTACACTGTAAGTTTTCGATTTTTAGGGAATGTTATTGGTCCTTCTCTAGGTGGAATTCTCTCTGCTTTTTATGGCATATCAAGTGTCTTTATCATTATGGGTTCACTCTTCATTTTCGCAGCTATCTTTTTATGGATTACATTAAAAAAATCAGAGGATCCAGAACACACTTTGTCCACTTAAAAAAAGTAATAGAACAAAACAATAATATAAAAAATACTCAGAGTTTTTGATCTCTGAGTATTTTTCATTCATTTCATTTCTTTAATTTAATTACAGCCATTGTACATCTTGAAACACAAATTAATCTTTCTTCCTCATCGACAATTTTAATATCCCAAACCATCGTTGTTCTACCTCTATGTAGAATGGT
>JBFILZ010000101.1:0-9929 GCA_041611945.1 Bacillus sp. (in: firmicutes) | reverse complement strand
CACCTGAGGATTCTTTAAACATTAATGCACGCAATATTTATGTATCACAATCAATGATTGATGACTCTAATCTTTTAGCTGCTTCCGATTCACCGAATGGGCAAGCAGAAGAAGGAAACGGAAATCAAGCATTAATACTTGCAAACATGAAATTTACTCCTCTAAATGGACTTGGCAAGGTGAATACTCAAACCTACTTCCAAAGTATTATTGGAAAGTTAGGAGTAGACGGTCAACAAGCTTCACGTCTGATGTTTAATACTGCAACTCTTCAACAAGCGGTCGCTGAACGTCGTGCATCTGTAAGCTCAGTATCATTAGATGAAGAAATGACCAATATGATTACCTTTCAGCAAGCATACAACGCTTCTGCCCGCATGATTACAGTGGTAGATGAAACCTTAGAAAAAATTATCAACGGCATGGGCCGTGTCGGAAACTAATAGGAGGTCCACAAAATGCGCGTAACACAATCAATGCTCTCAGGTAATATGCTCAAAAACTTATCGAACAGTTATTCAAAAATGGGTGCTATACAGGATCAAATTACTACCGGTAAAAAAGTAAATCGTCCTTCAGATGATCCAGTTGTTGCGATGAAAGGTATTGCTCTACGTGCAACATTAGATAAGGTGGAACAATTCCAACGTAATCTAGGTGAAGTACATAACTGGTTAGATAGCTCAGACGATGCATTAGACAAAGTTGGTTCTGCATTGCAACGTGTCAATGAATTGATGGTACAAGCTGCAAGTGATTCTAATACATCAGATGATCGAGCCAAAATTGGAATTGAGATTTCTCAAATTCGTAGTCATATTCAAAATATTTCCAACACGAAAATTGGTGATAAGTACATTTTTAGTGGTACAAAAACCACGACTCCACCATTTAATGGTACAAGTTTTGTGACTCATACAGACGCTGGTTACAACGCCATGATGAAAAGCGTAGATATTGAAATTTTTGATGGGGTCTCAATGAAAGTAAACTCAAACCCATTAGACACCTTTCGAGATATAGATTCAATGCTTGATGATATTTCTTCTAAAATGTCTTCAGGCACTGGGACGTCAACTGATTATTCGTCAGCTCTAACTAAAATTAGTAATCAAATGAATACCATTTTAACAACGAGAGCGGATATAGGTGCTCGCCAAAATCGGTCAGAACTTATGGATGACCGACTACAATCTCAGCAAATAATTGCGACAAAACAAATGTCCGAAAATGAAGATATTGACTATGAAAAAACTATTACAGAAATGATAACTCAAGAATCCTTACACCGAGCTGCGTTATCGGCAGGCGCGAAAATTATTCAGCCGTCACTAGCAGATTTTATTCGATAAAATAGAAATGCGCCTACCGCCAATCTGCGTAGGCGCTTTTTAAAAAGGGTGATATCAATGGATATACCAAAACTTAATGTCCATACATCTAAAGGGTTGATTGGACTCTCCACTACAAAACCAATTCAAACTATCGAACAACAACCAGCAACTCTATCAATTGAACAACCAAAAGCAATTCAAGAAATTCGAACAACTCAACCACAGTTAAATATCGATTCAACTCAAGCCCGTGCCGATATAGATTTGAAAAGTGTGTCAATGCGGTGGGAAGAAGTAGTGAGTTACAGTAAACAAAGTGTCGCTGAAGGTACGAATCGACGAGTTTTAGAAGGTTCTGAAATGATGCAGATTGAAAATGGGGGAAATCCTATTTCTTCACAAGCTCAACGCCAAGGTCGACAAATGAAAGAGCTAGGCATCAAATTCATACCTTCACATGGAAGTGTGAAGATAAATTTTGTTCCTGGCAATGTGGACATTCAAACAGAACAGCAAAAGCCAATCATCTCTGTTCAAATTAATAAACCGACTCATGAATTTACACCAGGAGAAGTAAAAGTAGAAATGATTCAATATCCGTCGATTGACATTTCATGGTAAAAAGGAGAATTTCAATGAACATACAAACCGCTTTTTTAGGAGAAGTCGAAGTTATTGAATCACAAACGCTACATTTTGAATATGGCTTGCCAGGTTTTGAAGAAGAAAAACAATTCGCAATGATTCCATTAGAAGATGATGGAGTTTATCAAGTATTACAATCCGTTCAAACTCCTCACATAGCGTTCGTAACTGTCAATCCATTTTTGTTTACTAATTATAGCTTCGATTTAGATGAGAGCATAATATATTCTCTAGGCATCACTTCAGAAGAACAAATTGCCGTACTATCAATCGTCACAATTAGAGAACCATTTTCTGAGTCTACCTTAAATCTGAAAGCGCCAATTGTTATAAATATGAGTTCAAAAAAGGCAAAACAAACTATATTAGATAAATCAGTATTCCCTTTAAAACATCCTATTTTTGCGGAGAAAGGGTGACAATATGCTAATCCTTACAAGAAAAATTGGTGAGACGATCTGGATTAATGATGAAATTGAAATTACCGTTAGTGAAGTAAAAGGGGATCAAGTAAAGATAGGCATCAATGCACCACATATTATGGAAATCCTCCGTGGAGAATTAAGAACAGAAGTTTCAAATGTTAATACTGAATCAATAACAACTAGAAGACCAAATTTTTAAAAATAAAAATATAATTTAAAAACTATTAAACTTTTTAAACGAACTCCGATACTAACTATGTAACAGTAGAACGTGGGGTTCGGCCGACTCGGTCTCTACTACTTACATATCCGCTCACAAGGACGTGAGCAAAACACATTCAAGGAGGAAACTAAAAATGAGAATTAATCACAATATCGCAGCGTTAAACACGCACCGTCAGTTGAACAGTGCTTCAAATGCTCAATCAAAATCAATGGAAAAATTATCTTCAGGTCTTCGTATTAACCGTGCTGGAGATGATGCAGCAGGTTTAGCAATCTCTGAAAAAATGCGTGGACAAATTCGTGGTTTAGATCAAGCTTCTCGTAACTCTCAAGACGCTATCTCAATGATTCAAACTGCTGAAGGTGCTTTAAATGAAACTCATGATATTCTTCAACGCATGAAAGAGCTTGCTACACAAGCAGCAAGTGATACTAACACTGGGTTAGACCGTGATGCAATTCAGACAGAAATGTCTCAGTTAACATCTGAAATTAACCGAATCGGAAATACTACTGAGTTTAATACTAAAAAGTTATTAGACGGGAATGTCTCTAAAAACGCTGTATCAGTATCACATGCAGGTTTAGGAAATGTTTCAGGATCAGCAGCACTTTCAAATCTGCAGCTTGGCAAAGAAGCAGCATCAGTTTTAACTGATGGCACAACATACGAAATTGAAATCGCTGACGTAACTACAACTACTAAGTCAAGGGACGCATTTGTTGCTAGTGCAGCTGTAAGTAATGTATCTGTGGCTCAAAATTCGACATTAGCAAATGGTACTTATGGCGTAGATCTATCAGTAAGTCATTCAGTTACTGGAACTTCTGCTGAAGTTTTAAATGATGCTGTTACAAATATTGATATTGCGTCAAATTCTTCTCTAGACGGTAACTATACATTAACTACTAGCCGAACGGACTCCATTAGTGCTCTTACTTCAGGTGGTAGTGGTATTACTAATGTAAGTATTTCGTCTACTGATGCAGCAGGGGTAACTGGTAATTATACAATATCTACTAAGTCTGTTGTAGGTGCAATGGAGACAGGCGGTGCTGGACAAGTAGGGGCAGCTACTGGAAACTCTATTTCATTCTCTTCCAATGGCGATTCGACATTAGTTTCGGGTTCAGATTATCGTTTAAATTATGTTGAAGAGACTGCTGGTCAATTTTCTGCTCAACTATTAGATAGCACTGGAACTGCGGTTTCAGAGAAAATCATTTTAGATAATAGTACTCAAACCTACGATTTCTACGTTGATAACGGTGGTGCAGGTAGTGGTGCGAAAATGAATGTTCAATTGAACACTGTTGCGAGTGTAAATACAGCACTAGCAGGAAATGGTGGTCTCTATGAGCAATTTGATGTCGGTACTCGCTTAGATCTAATGCAGGGTGGAAGTTCTGTAGCTAATACAACAGTTACTGCAGCTGATGCCACTGGTACTGTAGACTTAGTTCAAGGAGGAACTACTTTTAAAGTTGACTTTGGTGCAGCACTTGCTAATTCAGGTGAAAATCTAGTTGGTGGATCAAATGCCAATTTTAATATTACAAATACCCTTAATGCAACTGTTGATGGTGGGGCTACTAATGTCAGCTTTAGTGCGGGTCAAGCTGGTATCGATATGGGCAATGGGTTAACTTTCGATGCAGGATCTCTAGCTAACTTTGCCGCAAATATATCTGAAGATAGTACTTTTACTGTTGGAAGTGTAGACCAATATAAAGCAACATTAGTTGATGGTGCTGGTAGTGCAGTGGCTAACGTGCAAGAAGTAATGGTTCAAAATAGTCAAACTTATGACTTTGGTAATGGAATCTCTTTTGCAGTAGGTACAGCTTCAGACACTACTACTAATTTTGTTGTTGGAAGTGCTGATACAACTACTACAAATGCAACATTAAGAGAACAAGGTGGATCAAACATTTCTACACTTAACAATATTGATCAAAATACGATGCTAGATTTTGGTAAAGGTGTAACAGTTGATATTGCAAGTCGTACATCTGGCGTTGAATCATTTGTCGCATCTGCAAGTACTTCTGATGAATCGTTAACAGTCCAAGTTGGCGCTAATCAAGGTCAAACTTTCACAGTTGATTTAAACGATATGAGATCTACTGGATTAAATATCTCTGGAAACACAGCTGCTGGAACGTTTTCTGATTTAAATGGTAATGCAATTACAGGTGCTGCTTTTGTTTCGGGAGCAAACGTAACAGATGGCACTAGCAGAACAAATGACCAATTCTCATTATCTGTTGAAGATGCAACAAAAGCATCTGCAGCAATTAAAGTAATCGACACTGCAATTCAAAAAGTTTCAAATGAACGCTCTAAACTTGGTGCTTTCCAAAATAGATTAGAGCACACTATTAATAATCTTAATACATCTGCTGAGAATTTAACTGCAGCTGAGTCACGTGTACGTGACGTTGACATGGCAAAAGAAATGATGACTCAAACGAAGAATTCAATTCTTTCTCAGGCTGCTCAAGCAATGTTGGCTCAAGCGAACCAACAACCACAAGGTGTACTTCAATTATTACGTTAATCTAAGATTGCTTAAAAGGGACTCTAGTTTTACTAGGGTCCCTTTTTACATAGAAAACAGTAAAAAGCTGGAGGGGAGATGACTGATGGAAAAGGATCAACAAGAGGAAAAAAAGTTTTTGGAAGAACAAATCAAATGGTGCAAAAAACGAGACGTAATCTTAGAATTATTAGAAGAAAAGCTTTATAAAATGAAAGTTCTAGCTGAGTGTTCTTACGACCATGAGCTTACGTCAATAGAGATTGATCAGTTAAACGGTCAGTTAAATACTTTGAAACAGGAAGTTCATATCTTAGAACAGCAGTTGCAAGTGGTTGTTCATTAGTGCAAGAAAGGTGATATTTTTTTGGATACGACGATAATGTCAATGCATTGAGCCAAAGACAAGCCCAACAAAAGACTTCTAAATTATTAATGAAAATGAAGATGGAAGATGCAAGACAACATGGTGAAGCTTTTAACATTAGTGCTAACAGATATGAATTAATGTCAATCACTATCTCTGATAAAAGATTAAGTGTATTAAAGGTGTCTTCTCAATTAGTTTCGGTGTCACATTTGTTGTTGCAGGTGTATCTTGTGCAGTTTACATCATTGGAATAAATATCTGAAGCAAAAACCTATATTAGTTATGACAGAGCGCACTTGATGTGTTTTTAGATGGAATGCAACTGGTGAAATTGAAGTTCTTTTTAATGCAATTTAATAATTTAATCAGTTTCTGATGAACGGTTATAACATAGTTCAATTCAAATTCTTTTAAAACTCAGTAAGAACCTAGGTAATTCTTACTTCTGAAGACCTACCAATTTCTGAGTCCTGATTACTTATCGTTAATATGGCAAAAGAAATTATGACTCAAACTAAAAACTCAATCCTTGCATAAGTGCAAATTAACAACTGCAAGGAGTTCTTTAATATTTGAACTAGTGATTTTTTAATAAATTCTCTTGTCTTTTTTGAAATATAATTAAGTTTATCTCCTTCCAAAATCCACTCGAAATACTAGTGAATTCTTTTTTTAATTAAACTTTAATCACAATCAGTCGATATAACTAACAACGTACTAATAATAAGGAGGCTTTTATTTATGGTAAATCATATAGCTGTTTCAGTTCCAGTTGTAGCTGTAAGCTCAAATTCAGTTGCAAGTGATTCAGCTTCATCTGCTGTTCAAGTCCGGCCATTAGATAATGAATATTCTCAAGGGAATTCTCAAGCCAAACAAGACGAACAAAATCCATTACCAGCTGAAAAAGCGAAAAAAATGACGGAAAGTATCAATCGATTTATGGAAACGACTAATACTAATTTACGATTTCAATATCATGAAGAATTGGAAGAATACTATGTAACAATTGTTGATACAAAGACGAATGAGCTTGTCAAAGAAATTCCTTCCAAAAAATTGATGGATATTTATGCGTCAATGCGTGATTTTCTTGGTCTTATGGTGGATCACAAAATTTAGAAGGTAGGTGGATTTGTGCGTATTACCGGTTTAGCTAGTGGTATGGATACAGAAACAATGATTAAAGATATGATGAAGGCACAACGATTGCCAATGAATAAAATACTTCAGAGAAAACAATACATGGAGTGGCAAAGAGACGATTATCGAATAGTGAATCGACAGTTATTTGATTTTCGTAATTTAGTTTCGGATAACATGATGCGTCAAAGTACATATACACACAAAACAGTATCATCTACCGATGAATCTAAGGTTTCAGTAAGGAACATTAACTCGACGGTTGATTTTTCTGGAACGGTTAGTGTCCAAGCGGTTGCAGAACGAGCTTCCATGAAGTCAAGAGGAACTGAAAAAGTGAATGAGGGAAATATGGATCTAAGCAAACCTATATCAGAACTTGATCCAAAATATTCCACAGAAACTTCTTTTACTATAAAAGCCATAAAAATAGATGGTACATTTGATGAAACTGGGTATGTTGTGAAATTTGATCCTACCAAGGATTCGTTGCAAAAAGTGGTGGATGACATTAATAAAAATTCAGGTGTCTCTGCTTTTTACGATACATTTACTGGAAAACTATCATTCTCTACTAAATATAGTGGCGATGTAAAAGCTGATGCTGCGAGTTTGACTAATCCAAAAGGTTCTGAAATCATCATTGAAGAAACTGATGGATTTGCAAATGAATTTTTGAAACTCGATTTAAGTAATTCAACTGTAAACGGTAAGTCAGGTGTTAATGCGCTGTTTACGTATAACGGTCTACAGACTGAGCGATCTTCTAATACTTTTCAAATAAATGGTTTTGAGATTAATTTAAAAGATAAGACAACTTCAGACATTTCATTTAGCTCCACAACAAATACGGATAAAATTTTGGAATCTGTTACAAAGTTCGTTGACGAATATAATAAACTGATTGCTGATCAACATGAACAAATTCACGAGAAGATTTATCGTGATTTTAAACCTTTAACAAAAGTACAAAGAGAAGAATTAGACGAAAAAGAAATTGAATTGTGGGAAGAAAAAGCTAAAAGTGGAACGCTTAGAAACGATAATATCATTTCAAGCTCTTTAAGCCAAATGCGTTCGATCTTAAATAGTCAGGTTACAACAGCTACTAGTACGATGCGGTTAAGTGATATTGGTATTAAGACATCAAGCAACTATGCTGAAAATGGAAAATTAGTTATCGATGCGGATAAGTTGAAAAAAGCAATTACCGATAATCCAAATGGAATTTATGAATTATTTAATGCAGATGGAGCAACCGATGGTGAAAAAGGATTAGGCCGACAATTACGTGACTCCTTAGATACGACTCGCAAAAAAATCATAGCTAAAGCCGGCAGTGATTCATCAGTCAATAATTCCTTTTCACTTGGACGCACTATGAATGGTTTCGATTCTCAAATTAGCCGTTTTGAAGATCGCTTGAAATTAGTTGAAACTCGATATTATAAGCAGTTCGGTGCGATGGAAGCTGCCATCCAAAGAGCGAACCAACAATCTGCATACTTAATGAATGCATTCAGTAGCGGACAATGAATAAAAACAATCATTTGACATAAAGGAGTGCACAAATGGCTATCAATAATCCATACCAATCATACCAACAAAATAGCGTAGTTCAATCTACACCAGGAGAACTAACCTTAATGTTATACAATGGTTGCATAAAATTTTTAAACCAGGCGAAAAAAGGCATTGAAACGAATCAAATCGAATTACGCAATACCAACATTCAAAAGGCACAAGCGATTATTCAAGAGTTCATGACGACACTCGACAAATCGATTCCGGTATCTGAGTCTATGTATGATTTGTATGAGTATATGAATAATCGATTACTGGAAGCTAATATCAAAAATGATGCGGGCATTGTAGAAGAAGTTATTGGCTACACAACTGAATTCCGTGATACTTGGAAACAAGTCATTCAACTCAATCGTCAAAAGCAATACGGAAAACCTGGCGAAATATGATTCGCGATAGTTTACCTGCTTGGCGTACTGCCACTCTATCCCTCCTGGACATTTTAAATGAGCGTAATTTATTTGAACGAGATGAAGTCATTAAATTAGTAGAAAAGCTTCTTGTCGAACGAGATTCTTTAAAGTCGTCGATTCAGCCCCCTTTCAATAATGAAGAACATGAATACGGAAAAGAACTTATCATTCTTGAAAAAGAATTCCAACTCAAAATGGCTTTGTTCTCTAAAGACATTCGCCTCGATATCACGGAACATCAAAGAAAAAAGGATTCTTCAAACGCCTATACGGATCCTTATTCACAAGTATTCCGGGACGGTACGTTTTACGACAAAAAAAAATAACCCATTAACCGGCATCAGGCTTATGCTTGAGCCGGTTTTTTTACAGAGGAGAATGTATATGACAACTTTTACTGGTGAACAAATTATTTTAATCCAGGAATATTCGCAATTAATAACTTCCATTCAAGAAGGTTTTGATTATATTACTGCAAGTTATTCTGATTACTCAAAAACGGAAGGCGATGTATTGTTAAATGATATCTTGCAAGCCTTTATACAAGTCATTCAAACTAATGAGTCATTAGAGGTTTTATTCAATCAGGATGCTGAACTTCAGTCAGCTATTTCTTCTTTTTATGAAGTGACGGTGGCTGCTGAAGATTTAGATGGGGTGTTCGATCAGTCACAGGCAAAGCAGGAAGTTGTCCAACAAAAGCTGGCTCCTACCTACCTTTCATGGTATGAACGAGTGTACCCGATACTTCTAGAAAAAATTCAACAATAATTGTCAAAATATTCATGACTTAAGTCATAGAATATGCTATTTTGGTAATAGATAGATATTTTTTTTAGAGATAGATTACTAGGGGGATGTATGTTGAACGTTCAAGAGATTCGACAGAGAGATGTAGCTACAAAGAATACGATTATGTGTATTGCCTTTGGGATTTCCTCTTTTTTAGGAACGATTGTGTACTGGTTAACTAATCAAGGGACGTTTAAAACATTAAGCATGTTAGTCCCACTAGTCTTAACGATTTTATTTTATATTTTATCGAAAAAAATGAAATCGGTTGCATTAGCTTTTCCATGGATTGTCTTGTCTCTTATTTTTGGCGCAGCTATGGCGAGTGCCTTTGTGAATGGACCGTCTGTTGCCACGATGGGGATTGCGTTCTTCATTGCCGGATTAGCGAGTGTTGCTGCTAATCGTTGGGTGATGGGGTATGGAACGGTTTTAGCGATTGCGCTTCAAGTGATGTT
>JBFILZ010000100.1:0-10004 GCA_041611945.1 Bacillus sp. (in: firmicutes) | reverse complement strand
TTGGTCTTACCCCTGTCAAGTAGACAGCTAAAAAAAGCTATGCAACTAGCGCGTGTCGGTATTCAACTGGCGCGCGTTGTTTTAGTTTCTTTTGAAAACGTTTGTAATTATAGTGGTAGATATAATCTTCGATTGCTTGTCTAATCTCATCTTCTGTTTTACACTGTTTAATATACAACTTCTCTGTTTTGAGATGTGAAAAGAAGGATTCAATGCAGGCGTTATCCAGGCAGTTTCCTTTGCGAGAGTGGCTGCCCTTTATGCCGTATTCTTCTAATCGTTTGTTGTATAACTTAGACGTATACTGAAAGCCTTGATCTGAATGGAGAACGGCATCAGCTACGTCTTTTTTTCTTGTCCATTGAGAAACTGTATTTAAGACAAGTTCAAGATCATTTCGCTTTGATAACTGCCATGCCACGATTTCATTATTAAATAAATCTTGAATTACCGATAGGTAATAGAATTGTTTACCATCCGAAACATATGTAATATCAGTTACCATTTTTTGATTTGGTGCCGTTGCCTTAAATTTTCTCTTAAGACGATTCGGGTGTATGACGGAAGGAGTATGCCCGTGTCGTTTTCTCTTCTTACGAATAACAGACTGGATGTTCATTTCTGTCATAAGACGGTAAACTTTTTTGTGATTAATCAAATAATCATTTTCTTTTAACCAAGTGGTTATACGAGGGTATCCAAATTCGGGATGAAGTAAATGAATCCCCATCATGTGTTCTCGTATATCCTGATCCTGATTGGCTCTTTCTTCTCTCTCTTTCTTAGTAGCCCTCCACTTATAGTAGCTCGCTGGCTTTACATAGGCGATCTCTAACAACCAAGTAATGAGATAGGTATCTTTTAATCCTTCAATGATTTCATATTTGATTCGTTGAGGAATATCGTCTCCTCCTTTACCAGATTTGGATACTGCTTTTTTAAATAATCTACCTGCGCTTTCAAATAATCTCTTTCTTCTTCTACTGTTTTAAATATGGTACGTGGTCTACCTTTAAGTGGACTGGTACCCACAACTCTTGTATCAAACGGTTCTTCATCTCTCCACTTCCTAACCCAAACTTTAAGTTGAGTACAATTTTTAATCCCAAGTTCCTCAGCTAAAACCTTATAACTTTTGTTGCCATTTATATACTTCATTACTGCTTTTAACTTAAATACATCTGTATAACTTTGAAATTTTTGTCCCTTTTTAGCCATAGAAAAATCCCCTCCAAGTATAAGTGTACCACCCACAATAACTCTTGTGGTTTTTTTACACTGTCTACTTAAAGGGGATAATATCAACTAGCTGGTTTTTTTCTTTGGAACTCCTCGAAAATGCTAACGCAATTGCTTGTTGCGGTGAGAATTCATGGGAAAATATTCAACCTCCTACGGGAGTAGTGGGGCAGGTGATTTACCCGTGACGCAAGTGACGAGTTGGCTTCACCCTTCCCGCAGAAAGCGGTCATCCTGCATTGAAATCAACAACATCCTTTATCAGAGCCTATTATACAGATAAGTTAGAATAAATAGAGATTGCAAAATAGAATAGAATGATAGAAAATGAGGGTACATTTTTTTCGAAAAAGGAGGATCCCATCATTGTCAATTACAGCGATAGAGAAAAATTCTTCACAATTTATGTATGGAATACAGTCCGGAATCAGTATAGCGATTGGATATATGCCCATTGCAATAACTTTCGGATTATTAGCTAAAGCCACAGGATTATCTGTAACAGAGACGTTTTTAATGAGTTTGTTAGTTTTTGCTGGTGCATCACAATACATTGCTTTAAATTTGCTCGCTCTTGGGACAGGGGCATTTGAGATAATCTTGACTACATTTATAGTGAACATTAGGCACTTTCTGATGAGTGCTTCAATAAATGAAAAAGTAGAATCTGCACCAAAGCCCATTAAAGCAATATATTCGTTTGGATTAACGGATGAAACTTTTTCGGTCGCTGCAATTAAAGACGGGAAAATATCTACAGGGTTTATATGTGGTGTTATTTTTATATCTTATTCGAGTTGGGTGATTAATTCGGTTATCGGTCACCTAATAGGATCAAATCTCCCGAGTAATTTACAAGAAAGCATGGGGATTGCATTATACGCCATGTTTGTGGGTTTGCTCATTCCATCTTTAAAGAAGCATAGAAAGGTTATTTATCTTGCTGGAATAGCAGCTGTTTTTAATTTGATATTTTATCAAATTATGGCACCAGGTTGGGCCATTGTAAGTGCGACTTTGATTTCAGCCGTGGTTGTCGAGATTTTAGTGAAAAAAAGGGAGAAACAAGATGGAAACTAATCTAATTGCAATGATTATAGGAATGTCTATCGTGACTTACATACCACGCATGCTCCCACTTGTATTTTTAAGTGGGAAAGAATTACCACCATTTCTTCAGGGGATATTAAAGAATGTACCTTATGCAACATTAGGAGCTCTCATTGTGCCAGGAATTTTTTTAGTTAGTGAAGACATTTGGTTTGGACTGATTGGAGCTGTTTCGGCATTTTTCCTTGCTTACATAGGAACAAATGTGATCGTGGTTGTTCTAGGGTCAATTGTAGTTCTTACTTGTTACTCATATTTTATTTAATCAAAAACCTCCAAGAAGTTCTAATTCATTTATTACATACTAATATAAAAAGAGGACTAGTAGGTAGGAGGGATTCTTTTGAAAAAGGCAGTTTCAATGGCGGTAATTCTTTACCTTTTATTTAGTTTATTTATTTGTATGTATATTTTTCAAGGTGCAAATACGACTATTCCGGATAGTTACATAGGAACCGGAGCAGATCCAGCAACGTTTATGAATCAGGAAGAGCTATTATTAAGTGAAGAATTTTCAAAGATAAAAAATGTAATGTATTTTTTATCTACCCCTTATGAGTGGTTGTTATTGTTTGTTATCCTGGCAATTGGGCTATCAAAGAAATTCCAAGATTGGTCAGTAGGCACAGTGAAATTAAAACCCTTACAAGTACTTGTTTACTTATTTTGGCTCACACTTATTACTGCTATATTCACTCTTCCATTTAAGCTATATGGCTACCAGTTATCCAAAAATTATGGGATAAGTGTTCAGCCATTTCACGGTTGGATGAAAGACTATATGCTCGATTTTTGGATCAATTTTCTCTTGACTGGGTTAATTGTAATTGTGTTATATAGTCTTATGAAAAGAAGTCCTAAACGTTGGTGGTTATATTCTTGGTTGTTGTCTATTCCATTTACATTGTTTTTATCATTTATTCAACCAGTATTTATCGATCCCTTATATAATGACTTCTATCCTCTTAAGGATAAGGTGTTAGAGGAGCAAATCCTTTCCCTTGCAGATAAAGCGGGAATCCCAGCTGAGCATGTATATGAAGTTAATATGTCTGAGAAAACAAATGCAATGAACGCATACGTAAACGGAATTGGGAAGAATTCTAGAATTGTTCTTTGGGATACGACACTAAATAAGTTAGAGGACCGTGAAGTACTTTTTATTATGGCCCATGAGATGGGGCATTACGTAAAAAAACATGTCTTTCTAAGCATTATTGGCTCAATGGTAGTATCTCTTATTGGGTTGTATGTCCTTTACCTGCTAATGAATATTATTGTTAGCAAGTGGGGGAATAGGTTTAGAATTAAGGAAGTAAGTGAGATAGCTAGCATTCCATTATTTTTCTTACTACTGTCGGTCATGTCGTTCATGTTTACCCCAATTAGCAATACTGTTTCTCGGGCACATGAACATGATGCAGACAGTTACGCAGTCGAATTGACCCAGGATCCTTTGGCTGCAGTTGGTTCCTTTCAAGAGTTGGCAAAATCTAATTTAAGTCAGGTCAATCCACCAATACTTGTTAAGATTTTCAGATATACACATCCAACTATGTTGGATCGGATTTATTATCTAGAAAATTATGTGATAAAAGAAGATTAGCAATGAATATAAACATCAACTGGGATAAACTAGATAAAAATGCTAGAGGGGGTGGACAGAATTAAGAAGGGTGTCATTAGTTTAGGTGAAGCACTAATTGATTTTATACCGACTGATTTTACGAACTTAATGTATGAAAAGTGCCCAGGTGGAGCACCAGCAAACGTTGCTGTTGGAATATCAAGGCTCGGGGGAAAGTCAAGTTTTTTAGGAAAAGTGGGTAAAGATCTATTAGGTGATTTTTTAATTCAAACGTTGGATGAGTATGGTGTATCAGTTGAAGATTTGAGTCAAACAGATGAAGCGAAAACTGGAATTGTATTTGTAACAAACAGTGAGGATGGAGAGAGAGACTTTAGCTTTTTCATCGAACGAAGTGCAGACCAGTTGTTAGATAGCAGAGATGTAAATCCTAATATATTCAAAGAGCATAACGTTTTTCATTTTGGTTCTATTTCCATGATTCATGAACCTGTTCGTTCTGCTACGTTAAAAGCAATTAGGCTAGCAAAAGAAAATGGACTACTGATTTCATACGATCCCAATTTAAGATTAGGATTATGGGCAAGTCAGGAAGAGGCAAAAGAAGTCATTGTTTCGTTATTACATACAGCAGACCTACTAAAAATTTCTGAAGAAGAGCTTGCCTTTATAACAGGGGAAACGGATTTACTTGTTGGTTTGAAAATGCTCGAACCTTATGATATCCCGTTAATATTAGTGACTTTAGGTGCAGAGGGAAGTGCAATTTATTTCAAAAAAAGCATTCACAAAATCGGTGCCATGAAAGTAAATGCAGTTGATACAACCGGTGCTGGAGATGCATTTGTATCGGCCTTACTTTATCAAATTAGTGAGCGAGATACAAAAATTCAAACACTTGAATTTGAAGACATTGCATTGATGGTCAAGTTCGCAAGTATTTCAGGAGGATTAGCAGCATCGGTTAAAGGGGCAATGACCGCATTACCAACTAAGGATGAGATTTTATCCATACTAGAATAGTATATTGATTATGACAGTAGCGGCTTAATACCGCTACTGTTTTTTTTGTGAAGTCTAAACTGCTTAAGAATTGAACAGATTTTCGGACTAGAATAATGAGGTAAGATAATACGATTCCTGTTCTGATTTTATAAAAGAGTATATTTTCAGTCATTTTTTCAGGAGGAGGATAAGCGAAATGTTTTGATCTTTAATAAAAAGAATTAGTTAAACTTTGTTGTTGATTCAGCTGTAGGATGCTCACCGCCCGACGGAAAGCGAGCATCCTACAGTTTTTAGCGCCTGCGGGTTTTCACCTTTCCCACTGTTCCGACCTGAGTCCCGCGTCCTTCCACTTTAATCGGCTTCGTTTTAAAATCAACAGGGATCTTTGACAGTTTTTTAAAAAAAGTGTGTACCTTTTCGTTTTAACTGTTATATAATAAACAAATAAATAATATATCTGTATTATAACAAAAAGGAGGATGAACAGATTTGAGCATTATTAATACAAAAGAATTACAGGTAGATGGAGAGTTAAGTTCAAGTTTTAAGGAGATTTTGACAACAGAAGCTTTGGATTTTATCATTCAGCTTCAAAAAAAATTCAACCAAAGAAGAGTAGGACTCCTAGAGGATAGGAAGAGGAGACAACAAGCAATAAATCAGGGATTACTGCCGTCATTTTTATCTGATACTGAGTTTATTAGAAATGGAGATTGGAAGATAGCTGAAATTCCCGATGATTTGAAAGATAGACGGGTGGAAATAACAGGTCCAGTTGAGAGGAAAATGATCATAAATGCTCTCAACTCAGGTGCAAAGGTATTTATGGCCGATTTTGAAGATGCAACTTCACCAACATGGAAGAACATCATGGAAGGGCAGTTAAATCTAAGAGATGCTGTCAATCGAACAATATCACTCCAAAACGAAAAAGGAAAAAAATATCAACTTAACGAAGAGACTGCTGTTTTAGTCATTCGACCAAGAGGATGGCATTTAGATGAGAAGCACATCCTTTATAATGGTGAAAGAATTTCTGCGAGCTTACTAGATTTTGGATTGTATTTCTTTCATAATGCAAAAAAACTAGTAGAACAGGGTAGTGGTCCATATTTTTACTTGCCAAAGCTTGAAAGTCATTTAGAAGCTAGGTTGTGGAACGATGTCTTTTTATTTTCACAAGACTACTTATCGATTCCAAGTGGGACAATTAAAGCAACAGTATTAATTGAAACAGTGGTCGCTGCGTTTGAAATGGAAGAAATATTGTATGAATTAAAAGAGCACTCAGCAGGATTGAATTGTGGACGATGGGATTATATTTTTAGCTATATAAAGAAGTTTCAAGGAAATCAAAATAAGATTTTACCAGACCGCTCTTCTGTCACAATGACGACCCCTTTTATGAGAGCATACTCTCGATTAGTCATAAAAACTTGCCACAAGCGAGGGGCACATGCAATCGGGGGAATGGCGGCACAAATACCGGTTAAAAACAATCCAATACTAAATGATGAAGCATTCGAGAAGGTTCGTGCAGATAAAGAAAGAGAAGTAAATGATGGTCATGATGGTACTTGGGTTGCTCATCCTGCTTTAGTCGAAGTTGCCTTATCTGTATTCAATAAAGTTATGAGTACAGAAAATCAAATTCATAGGCAGATAGATGATTTCGTGATTTCGGAGGCTGAATTACTAGAGGTTCCTACCGGAGAAGTAACTGAAACTGGAGTAAGAATGAATATCAACGTGGCTATCCAATATATCGAGGCATGGTTGAATGGAAAAGGGGCTGTACCTATTCATCATTTAATGGAGGATGTAGCTACTGCTGAAATTTCAAGGGCACAGCTTTGGCAATGGCTTCACCATTCAAAAGGAGTCTATATTGGTGATAGGAGGTTTACTGAGCACATATACCTTGAATTTGTTGATAAAGAGCTAGCAACCATAAAAGATGCAGTTGGTGATGAGTATTTTAAAAAAGGTCGCTACATTGAAGCCGTAGAACTGTTAAATGACCTAGTGATGCAAGGAGAATTCGAAGAATTTTTAACTTTAAAAGGATATGAAATACTCTAAAATAGAGAGGGGAAATATTTTTATGACAAATGATAGATTGCAAGTATTGGCTCAGGGTTGGGAACTAGATTTACGGTGGAAGGGTGTAACTCGTCCTTACACAGCTGAGAATGTATTGAAATTAAGGGGTTCGGTTGATATCGAATATACACTAGCCAAAAGAGGTTCAGAGAAATTGTGGAATTTGTTGCACAATGAGGATTATGTAAATGCACTCGGGGCTCTAACAGGAAATCAAGCAGTTCAACAAGTTAAGGCAGGATTGAAGGCAATTTACTTAAGTGGGTGGCAAGTAGCAGCAGATGCGAACCTCTCGGGACACATGTATCCCGACCAAAGTTTGTACCCGGCAAATAGTGTACCATCAGTCGTAAAACGAATTAACCAGGCTTTGCAAAGAGCCGACCAAATACAGCACTTAGAGGAAAGAGGAAATGTCGACTGGTTTGCACCGATTGTTGCTGATGCAGAAGCAGGTTTTGGTGGTCAGCTGAATGTGTTTGAGCTCATGAAAGGGATGATTGAAGCGGGAGCAGCAGGAGTACACTTTGAGGATCAGCTTTCATCTGAAAAGAAATGTGGCCAT
The DNA here is from genome assembly GCA_041611945.1 of Bacillus sp. (in: firmicutes). Taxonomy (GTDB): domain Bacteria; phylum Bacillota; class Bacilli; order Bacillales; family SA4; genus Bacillus_BS. The sequence goes on along the minus strand of JBFILZ010000100.1, from coordinate 2,391 downwards.
TTAGGTGGTAAAGTACTCTTACCAACACAGACAGCTGTGAAAAATCTAATTGCAGCCCGTTTAGCAGCTGACGTTCTAGGAGTATCAACAGTATTGATTGCAAGAACAGATGCTAATGCAGCGGATTTAATCACTAGTGATATTGATCCAGTAGATCATAAATTTATAACTGGAGACCGTACGGATGAAGGTTTTTTCCGGACAATTGCAGGGCTGGACCAAGCGATTGCCCGTGGTTTAGCCTATGCTCCTTATGCTGACTTGATTTGGTGTGAAACATCTGAACCTAGTCTTGAGGAAGCTAAAGAATTTGCAGAGGCGATTCATGAACAATTCCCTGGTAAATTACTAGCTTATAATTGTTCACCATCTTTCAATTGGAAGAAAAAATTAGATACTAAAACAATTGAAGTGTTTCAGAAAGAGCTAGCTAAAATGGGATACAAATTCCAATTTGTTACATTGGCAGGTTTCCACGCGTTGAACCACTCTATGTTTGAACTAGCTAGAGGCTATAAGGAAAGAGGTATGGCTGCATATTCAGAATTACAGCAAGCAGAGTTTGATAGTGAGCAGTATGGATATACCGCTACAAGACATCAGCGTGAGGTAGGTACGGGGTATTTTGATGAAGTAGCCCAAGTTATAACAGGTGGAAACTCATCAACTACAGCTTTGAAGGGGTCAACTGAGGAAGAACAGTTTACATTATAGGGTGAAAAACAGGGAGCCACCGAGAAGTTGGCTCCCTGTTTTCTATTGGATAATGACTTTTTTCAAGATTTAGCAAATGAAACTCAGGATGGTTGGATCTATCTAAATTAAACCAAACGGTCTCCATAATGAGTGTGTTTGTCAGATTTGTAACATTCGATTTCACATATGCCACTAGTTTTGCGGTAACGATAAATCGGTCTGGTGCATTACCAAAGTATTGAAAGGGATAACATGTCACTAATGTTAAGGTCTCCACTGGTTTTTCTACTAAAATAGAGCGATTTTCTTTATTGACAATTTTCGTCTTATTTACACGGTATACGAAGGTTCCACTAAACATCTGAATTTGTACATCATCACCCACCTTAACATGTTCTAATTTTCGAAAAAAAGTATCACGGTGACCTGCTAAAACAATGTGGCGATTTTCTCCTGGACGAGCACTCTTTTCGTAATGTCCGACACCTTTTTTTAATTCGTTCTCGGATGTTCCTTGTAAAATTGGCAGGTTAAGCTCTAAAGCGGGGATAGAGAGTGTACCAAATGGTTCCCCGGCAATATAATTAAAAGATTGATCTGAACCAATCTTTAATGGACTCGAATGGTTTTCTACTATTAACTGTTCTTGCGTCGTTACGCCTTTCCAAAACCAAAAACCATTATGAAAAATGATAAACAATCCCAAAACTCCTAATCCAATTGAAAAAAACTTCATATTTGCTCTCTATTGTTGCTAGCTAAATAATAAAAGTAGATTCCGATTAGAAGTAGTAACAGCCCACACAGTAAATTTATTAAATAATTAGAGGCGGTATCTGGTAACATATCACCGTACATGAAACTATTCATTTCCGCTGAAAGATGTCCAACTTGTGCAAGTTGCTCACTTGCTTGGAGTACAAAGTCAGAAGTTAGCATGTCTGCAGTTAGCGACATATCTGCTAAGAGTTCCCCTTGTCTTGTATACAAGGATACATGGACACTTTTTCCCCTAATTGCTTCAATATCTGTTATTTTATTATAGCTAATGGTTTCATTGCTGTTTTCTACTACGGGGATAACTTCATATGTTGGGTTTAGTTGATATATAGAAACTACATCTTCGAAGATAGCAAGTAACTCTTTTTGTTGATTTAATGAAAGATTACTCCCTTCCTCCAAAGAACCCAATGAGTCAATACGAAAATTTATTCCCTGTAGCCTCGATAGTAAGGGTCCTTTTTCAATCTTACCAATGTGGTTAAATAATTGTGTGATTTCATCCTCTGTCATATCAATATAGGAAAGGAAGTCAATCATACCAGTCATAGCATGATTGTGTTCCAAATAGAAACTTACTGCCTTATTTAATTCTTCAATGAATGAGTAATCTTCGGTAGACTCTCCGAATTGTGAGAGTAGATCATCTAAGTCTTCCATTAAAAGACCATGTTTATCTAACACATTCTGAACATTGTATTCATTAATTGGTGTACCCAATACTTCTACTAATTCTTCCATCGTATCAAATTCATTAACGGATAAATCATATGGAGTTAGGTAGCTATCTAAATTTTCCTTAGTCCATCCGAGATTGTGTAAATAATGCTGAAGTTCCTCCTCTGGTGGGGCCGCAATAACGGAGGTTGATACACTAAAAAGTAGATAAAAAATGATACCGATAGAAAATATTTT
>JBFILZ010000099.1:0-10066 GCA_041611945.1 Bacillus sp. (in: firmicutes) | reverse complement strand
TTAAGTCGTTCAAAAAGCTGTATTACCTCTTTAGACAATGGTTCATCAGACTGAATCTTTCCTTCTTGGTAGCTGTTCTTCCATTTGTTATCTTCGTTTATCCATAAGATGATGCCCTCTACATCAATTAACTCGTGAAAGTTTACTTTAAGAGCATCAACCCACTCTTTAGTTGGAAGCAATTTATTCAAGGTCGAAGTTAAGCTAAACAATGCCTTTAACCTGCTTCTTTCTTTTCTAAGACGAACAATTGACGAACTAAGTAGCGCAAACCCAACTAGTGGAGAAAAGAAAAAGAAAAATGAAAATACATCGATTTGCCCTCGATTTTGATTTCCTAGTATTAAAAATAAGCAGCAGTAGATGAAAGAAATTCCAACACTAATTAATTCATATACTATCTTTTGCTTCCAAACATGAAACGGATATGGCTGAGGGCGAAGAAGTAGCACTAAATCAACAAATAAATTATTAAATATGTAGAATAATATCGATAGGATTAACAACTCAGCGAAGTTAGATACAACAGAATGAGTTATACCCATGAGAGTGGAAATTAAGATTGTGGAAATCCATTTCGCCATAGAGAAACTCAAGACAAGTTGAGCCGGGTTAAAACAAACTATTCGAAATGGTCTTCGCTCTATGATGTTTACAATAACAATGACCAAGGCGTAGCTGAGAACGGCAATTGGAAGGTCATATATATAATAAAGCACATAGATAACAGGAAAGCTTATCGTCGTAAAACCTTTCCAAATCGGCATCGGGTAATACTCACAGATTGCTAGAAAAATAAGTAGTAGCCCATAAATCCATGGATTAACCGAAGTTTCAATTTGATAGGCTTGGATACCCACTAAAAACCAACCGAGAATCGAAATACTATAAATATATAACCTAGCTGGGCGTTCCGTTTTAGGAAACAAAGGATTCTTACTCATTTTTCTCCTCCATGTGTATCCACTTTAATTTATGTAATATTCGGATAATTATATCGTAGCGTATATTTCTAAAAATGGAAAGAAAAACCCAAGCTGGTCTAATGAGCTAAGCACTAACCAACTTGGGCAAAACCCTTAAAGGGTTTATTTTATCTATTTTGACAATAAACAGAAGAAAAAGCTATTGAGCGAATGGCCTATCATCTATAGTACTAAAGTACTGTGCGTTAGAATTGACTTACTTTGGGTAAACTTAATGTATAACTTTTTTCCGTCAATTAATTAGTAATCTAGCATCATATAGAAATAAATGATTATCGGAGGTGCACCTTGAAGTATATTGAAAGTTTTACAAATAAAATTGTGTCCCTACCAACTATTACAATTAATCAACGATTTAAACAGTTTTTTTCTATTTTTCTTAGTCAATCTATCTTTTTCTTACTCCTCACTCCACTCGCTCTGTCTGTCCCGGCTTATTTATTTTCACAGAGTTTTTCCAGTGGATTTTCTCTTTTAGGTGTTGGTATTTTACTTCTTGTTGTAATCGTGCTTTTTACATGGTTATTCATTTCTTTACTGTTTCTCTTATCAGTGACTGATCCACACACGAGGTCAAGATGGGCTGTCATTTCATGGTTAGGGTTATTATTAGTTGTTTTTTTCGCCTGGGCTATTTTCTTTAAGACTTCCACATTAACATTCGGCTAAACCATATATCCTAAATCCCACTTTATTCTTTAACACTTTAAAGCGCCGGGGGTCAGACCCCCCAGGCGCTTTTTTTATTTTTTAGTAATCATATAGCTACCTGTCTGGGTGGAGGAAAAAGTTGCTTTTTGCCTATGATAGGATGCATTCATTGGTTGCTTTGTTGGGACAAATAACACCGAATTTGTATCTATACTAAGTTCTTCATAACCAATTATTGTTAAAGTAGCTTTTTGCTTTAACGTTTCTATCCGAACATTTTTCTCTTTTGACAAAGCCTTGATCTTAAAATCTATTAAGTCTGAACTTGGCTTAAGGTCGGAACTTTCTGAATAGACTTTTGCATCAAGCTGAATCGCTATCTCTTCTACTTTTCCTCTGACTTCCTCTGCAAGGCTTCCTTGGTGTAGCGTCTCAACTGGTACTTTGTAAGTAGCATATTTTGTCATGACCTGAACTACTGACTTTTTGTTTCTTTTGAATAGTTCTTGGATAAGCTCATCAGTAAAGACTGCTTCTGCTAGCTTATCTTTTGTTCTAATATATATTGTAAGTTTATGAAAGTCTTTATTTTCCTTTAGCTGCTGTTTTAACTCTTCCAGCTTAGGGGTCACAATTACTCTCGTTTTCCCATCTTCTAATACTTCTTTTACTGTTACTTGAGCATCTGTTACTCCGATTTCTCCTGGATCATCAATATGAGTAGAGAACACGTTTACTGTGTATCTCTTCGTGTTCTTATCAATCGCCCCACCATCATTTTTGAAAATTTCTTGTTTGTTTTTTTCCGAAGGTTGGATAGAAATTTTGATTGAATTATCTCCATAGTCCAATTTCACTTCATGACTAAATGACATATCCTCTTGGATTGAGACTTGTTCCCCGTTTATTAAGAGATTTCCCTCTTTTATTGCATTTCCGGTCACCATCACTTTGTCTTGATTTGTTTCACTTCCATTGGTTGGACCAGTTAGTATTAATGGCTGATCAATCCAACGTAAAATATGATCCTGAATAACCATTTTGTTGTTACCTTGATTTTGTACGACGATCTTCATGTCAGTCCCAATGGCCCCATAACCATAATAGCTGATATCATCGTCGTTTCGATCAGTTGGTGTATGGTCTGCTAGGCCTTCTTGATCCCATGAACCATTTTTTACATATTTATAAGTTATTTCAGTTCCTTCTTGAACCTCTACTTTGTATTCCCAATCAGGTGTAACAGCACCGTTACGACTCATTTCCCATGCCCCTGTATTCCAACCGTTTACACTATTTGGAATTGTAAGGGCTGTGTTGAGTGGAGTATATTCTGGTGCCTTTACTTTAAAAGTAACTTCAACCATGACAATGTCCGGTGTGACATTTACAGTATTGGAACCGACATAGTTACCAAACTTATCATAGATTTTTATTTGGTATATATATGTTTTTCCATTTTCCACCTCATAGTCACGGTAAGTGGTGACAGTTGGATTATCTATCATGTTAATCAGTTCACCGTCACGAATAACTGTTAGTAAATAGGCATCGTTAGCTATTGGATTTGTAACCGACCATGACAAATTCACTTGTCCTGACTCTTGTGCAGGTGTATCAAGACGGATCGATTCTGCAGGGGCTTCTATATCCTCTTGATTTGGATGAAGTGTAACAGTTTCGACATTTGTTTCTTTCCAATCACGCCCATCTGTTGTAAATACCAACTTATAGCTATACTGTCCCACTTCTAGTGGTTTAAGGGTCGCTTGGAACACATTTGCTCCCTCGTTTTGAGTCAAGTATGTCGCTTCAAATTGATTCCACTTTGATTCTGGTTCTTTTTTCACAAGAAGTTTTGCCTTTACACCTTCTGCTAACTCGGTATCAGTTGCACCCTCTATCGTAATGTTGGCTGTAATTTTATAGCTTTCTGACAAATCTAATGTACTATCTTGTAATTTGGAAATGCTGCTAATAACGGCACTCTCCAAATTATAGTGAGGAATAACCGCGTTTGTCTCGATCAGTTTTGACTCGTTTCCATTTGCATCAATAGAAGCAATGGCAAAGTAATAGGTTCTTCCATTTGTTAGATTATTAATTTGTAGAGAATTTTCACTTGTTGTACCTACTTCTTTATATAGTGCACCTTTAATGTTTGTTTGGTAGACTTTATAATTCTTTGATGTTCCCGACCAATGAAGAGTAATTGACTTAGATTGTTCCTCTACATTTACACTAGTTACAGCTTCTGGAACAGCAGGTATGCTATTCGTCGTTACAAGCATACGTCCCGATTGAGCTGGAATTGTGAGGGTAACTTCATTGTTGTTCGTTGTAACACTGTAAGTGGTGTTTAGTTGATCTGTTAATGTTACACCGTTTTGAATGACATCCCTTAACTTTATTGTTACTGTTTTGTCGGTATTCCCTCTATTTGTCAAAATAAGAGCTGCTTTTTCGTGATTTGTTCGGGTATACGCAAATACATCACCATTCGCATATACATGGTTTACATCCCCATGTGCGAATAATTCCTGATTAGCTTTTCTGACTCCACCAATCTTTTTGTAGTGATTGAGCAGTTCTAAATCCTCGTTGCCCCATGGGTATGTTCGACGATCATCAGGATCCTTTGAACCAGTAACTCCCGCCTCATCTCCATAGTAAATCGTCGGTGCTCCTGGATAACCCATTTGCATAATTGAAGCTAGCTTTAATCGAGTTTTACCAAGTGCAACATTATAGTTTGGATCAAGCTCTGCTCGTTCAAAACTGTCTGTTCCTCCACCTAAAAGGAAGATAGCTCTCGGTGTATCATGGGATCCCATTAAATTCATTAATGCATAATACGCTTCTTTTGGATAATCCTCTTGAATGGCATTGAAAGCTTTTTGCAGGTCCTCTGCTTTTCCATTCTTCAAATAACTCATTACTGCCCGTTCAAAACGATAGTTCATTACTGAGTCGTATTGATCCCCTAAGAAGTACTTCGACGCATCATCCCAAATTTCTCCTAAGATTAAGGGTGATTCGCCTGCTTGAAGTGTGCTACCTGTCCCCTCAAAAGAAGTTGCTTTAAGTTGTTTACGGAATTCTCTCCAAAACTCCATATCAACTTCATTTGCAACGTCAAGGCGCCAGCCAGAACCCCCTTTAGCGATCCATGATTTTGCTACTGAATCCTCTTCATACATCATATAATCAGCAAACGGTTTATTATTTAATTCGCTATCATAATTGACTGTGGTACCTTGTATTGACTTAATTTCTGGTAAGCTATCAAAGCCCCACCAAGCTTGATATTTATATCGTTCAAGCGCTGTTCCCACATCAACCTTCTCATTTTCGATATTAAACCAATTGTGGAACCCATATTCGTCATTAAACACTTGACCATTTGCTTCTAAATCAGTTCGAGCTTTTGCCTTGGCATCAGCTTCTGACAAACCGTTGTCGTTCATGAGGTCATAGACAAGTTCCCAATATTCGTAAGCACCTACCGTCTTGTATTTTCCATATCGGTCGAAATATATAGAATCATCACCTACATGGTTAAATACTCCGTCTAAAATAAGATGCATTCCTCGTGTTTCAAGTTCACTTGTAAAAGCATCGAATTCCTCAGCAGATCCAAACATTGGATCAACCGCTTTGTAATCTGATGCATCGTACTTATGGTTTGATGCTGCATAAGCAATAGGATTTAAGTAAATAGTGTTGACCCCTAATGATTCAATATAATCTAGCTTAGCTTGAATTCCAGCAATATCTCCTCCGAAAAAGTCGTTGCTCCACTCGCCATCCCCTTCATAACCTGCTGTTGAGGCAAGTCGTGGGTTATCTGGGAGATCCGTCCATTGTTTATGCTCGATAGGCTGTAAGCCGCGAGCACCCAAATCATTTTTTGCAGAATCGTTAGCTGTATTTCCGTTAAAAAAGCGATCAGGGAATATTTGATACACAACCGCTTCCTTCATCCAATCGGGCGTTTTGAAGGCTTGGTCAAAAACCGTTAATTGAAAGAGTCCTGCATTTTCAGACGCTACTTTTCCAAGGCCACCTTCCACAGTATCCTCACCGTATTCGATTGTGGATTGCATGTCTCTTGCTATGAATTTATAGCCATGCACTCCTTTATCTGTTGTAGTGAAGGTTACCTCCCAAAACTCGACTTGTCCTTGATTTTCAACTTCCATCCAACCTGCATATTCCATTGCATAAACTTTTGAATTACCAGTTTGAAAGTTTTTTACATAAGTACTTGCTCGTGTTAAGTCACCCTTTTTGGCCGCAAGACGCAACGTTACCTTCTCTCCCACTGGAATGGCTCCAAATGGTTGACGATACGCCTTATTCCATGTGTCATGGTAAAGGGCTTCTGAGTTTACTTTTCCATCGGTCCCTGATGGAGTGTAGTCTGTATATACATCTTTTGTTTGGTTATTATAGAAAAAAGTAACCGCAGTTGTCTCTTTTACATTTAGAGTTGCATTTGACCCAGGGTAAGCTTCCGTTTCCTCCCAATTGTTTCCTAGTACAATTTTGTATTCATAGTTCCCGTTTGGAACGATCGTTTTATACGTGAAAATCTTATCGAAATCATCGTCAAATAACAGTGCCGTGGAATTACTTGGATTCCACTCATTACCTGCATTAATAGCTGGCTGAATGTTTCCTACGATTCTTGGTTGTCTATCTACTGGGGGTGTTTGATACCATGAGGAATCTGCAATTTTATGTGTGCCATCATGGTAATAGAACGTAACATTAGTTTCACGTTCAAGAGTAAGTAGAATGTTGGCTCCACTTGCTTCTCCATTTGCACCATAGTTTTCATCCCAACTGCCGTTAATGGCAATCTTATATTCATACGTGCCAGCTGGAAGATTCCCTGTCAATTGGTAGAATCCATTTCCCATTGCTGCTAGATTTGTATGTGAATCTCCTGGATTCCAGTCAGAGGAGGATCCAAGCTCGTTCTGTAAGCTACCTACAAGTGTCACCGTACGTTTCGGATCGGGGTCTGTGATGTTTAGAATACTCCTTTGACCACCATATCCATCATCTTCAGTTTGTGGATTTAAAGGATCAGCTATCCAGTTTCCATCTACTACGAATTTATAAGCATATCTCCCATAAGGTAATTGTTTAGTAATGGTCCAAAGGTTGTTTTCATCCTTTGCTAACTGAATGGCCTTTTCACCTTCTGTTGCCCAATCATTAAAATCACCTGCAACTAAAACTGATGTTTCGGCTCCATTACCTTCAAAATTAAAGGTCACTTCATTGTTATTAACTACCGGACTCTCCATCTCTGCGCTAACGTTTGCATAAGATGCCAGACCAGAGAAAAGTTGAAGAATCATTGCGAATATCATGACAAGTGAAAGCTTAGTTTGTTTTCTTTTACTCAATCTTAATACCTCCTATTTAATCATATGTACTGCCTATCGAAACCATTGTCAGAAAAATGAAAACGGTTTCATTCAAATCAATAATGTCATAGACTTCTAGATTTTTCAACATCTAACTTTGTCGATTACTAGTTTTGTACTAGTGAAAAATAAAAAATAGTACTTATTGTCTATGTCTTTTTCTATTGAACTTTTAGCGCATTAAAGCGATGGGGGACAGTCCCCCATCGCTTTAATGCACTGAAAAACCTTCTCTCGATGTATCGAGGGAAGGTTTTTCTTATGTGATTATTTTCATTAAAGATAATCACAAGTATGGTATTGGTTTTATTTTACAAAAAATCTTCTTCTTTAAATTTGAACTATGTCAAGATTCAAATTTTGCAAAACAATAAGTTTAAGCAAATTGTACATTTTATTCATTGTTCTCATTGTTGAAATTTATTTATTTTCATCGTCCTGATTCATATCCGTGTCTTCCCCGTTCATTCCTTGATCCATATTTTCTTCTGGATTTTCCATTGTACCTTCTTGTTCTTCACCAGGAGTACCTTCGCCTTCTTCTGTTTCTCCAGGAGATACTTCATCATCAGGAGTAGGAGTCATTTCATCAACTGGCTCTTCTGTCATTAAATCTTCATCTTCTGTTACTGGAGGAGCAGGATCCTGATCATCAGCACAACCTGTCAATAAAAATGCAGCAAGAATCGTACCTGTTAATAGCTTAACCCATTTTTTGTTCATATCCGTTCATTCCTTTCAATAAAGTATTTTCAATGACCACCATGTTCTGGTCTTTGATTATCATGCCCAAGTAATAAAAATTCTTGCATGAAATGAATAATTTTTTAAAAGGATTATTGAAATGTAAAAAACCATCCTCAATTGATTCTGAGAATGGTTTTGTTTATTATTTATTGCTTAATGCAAACATAATTTCAGTTTCACAAACCAGTTCACCATCAATGGTTGCAATCCCTTTTCCTTTTCCTATTGGACCTTTAACTCGAATAATTTCTACCTCTAAACGCAATTGGTCACCTGGCTTTACTTGCTTTTTAAATCGGCAATTATCTATACCTGTAAAGAAAGCTAATCGACCCTTATTTTCCTCTTGATTTAGCATGGCTACTGCTCCTACTTGTGCCAATGCTTCTACAATTAGGACACCTGGCATGACAGGATAATCAGGAAAATGTCCTGCAAAGAATGGCTCATTCGCCGTTACATTCTTTAATCCCACTGCACGTTTTCCATTTTCAATTTCAAGTATTTTATCAATTAATAGAAAAGGGTATCTGTGTGGGATAATTTCTTTAATCTGAGTAATATCAAGCATATTCAAAACTCCCTTATGTATAGTAAAAAGGAAGGATTTACTCCTTCCTTCTTCTTATTTTTTCTTTACTAAGTCAATGATATGGGTCCACGTTGACTCGTTAAAAGCATCTTCCACTTCTCCATTGCCAATTATTCCATAGCCAACTGCAACACCGGCTAATAAGCTAATACCTAGAGCAATAATAATAATGAATAACCGAAGCCAAATTGGGAAGAGTCGTATACGAATTTTTACTTTTTTGGGCTGATCAGATTTCTCTTTATTTTGTTTTTTATTCTTTTTAATTTCTTCCCTAGTTTTCACTTCTGCTTTGTCAAAGCTAGACATCATCAAGATTCCCCTTTACTACACCTATCGAATTCCATTCACAAGACCCATCATTTGATCTGCTATTGATATGGATTTTGCATTGAACTGAAAAGAACGCTGTGTATTAACCATATCAGTCATCTCTTTTTGTAGATCCACATTTGATTGTTCCAATGCACCTTGTTGAACAGAAATATCATTTTGATTAACCAAAGTAATTACATCTGTTTCTAATAAACCGAGTTCCTCTAAGTTAGGAATTTTATAGTTATTATTTCCAGCTGACAGAAGAACTTGAGGTTTCTTAATTTGAGTAACTGATAAATCGTAATTGTCAAAACTTCCATCTTGGTAATTTACCGTAAGTTTTCCGTTCGAACTTATTGAAAAGCTTGAGGAATCTTTTCCAAAAATAATCGGGCCTGTCCTACTTAGGATAGGGAATCCTTCACTTGATACTAATTGTGTTTCCCCACTAGGTAAAACAGAAAGACTAAACGAACCATCTCTTGTATACTGCACTTCTCCATCAACCTCAATTTCAAAGAATTGATTTTCTTTTAATAAGGCAACATCCAACGCACGTTCAGTTGTTTGAATGCTTCCTTGGGCAAGTTGGATACTAGTATGCGAAACCTTCGCCCCTACACCTTGTCTAATTCCATTGGGTGTAAGACGACCTTCCTCATTATGTTTAATCGGCTGGCTATTGAACTGTTGAAAAAGTAACTCTTGAAAGTTCGTATCTCTCCGTTTATAGCCTGTTGTATTTAGATTAGACATATTTTGGCTAATATTATCCAATTGCTTTTGAAGCTGTGTCATTGTATTAGTGGCAGTAATCATTGATCGATTCATTTATCTCACCTCTCAAGTCTGTGTATTTTTTCCTCGCTCTACGGTCAAAGATTCTAAGTGAATTTTTGGTTTTCTTATGCTAACAATTATTTAAAAAGCTTTTGCTATGGACTACTTAGAATATTTATTGTTACAATCGTCCAATTTCATTAACTGTTTTTTCTAAACTTCTATCATATGCTTGAAGGATCTTCTGGTTTGCTTCAAAAGAACGAAATGCAGTTAGCATTTGTGTCATAGTCTGAGCTGAATCTACATTTGAACGTTCAATAAATCCTTGCTGTAAGGAATAAGCAATTCCATTATTTCCAATTGCTGAAGGTAAGTCTTGTTCATCCTCGGTACGGAATAATCCATTGCCTTCTTTAATTAGGATATTTGGATTTTCTGCAACAACGATATTTAATTTGCCAATTATCTCATTATTCTCAAGTAAAGTTCCATCTTCTTTTAGTGTAAAATCTCCACTTTGGATGGATATCCGTTCATTACTTTCATTT
>JBFILZ010000098.1:0-10131 GCA_041611945.1 Bacillus sp. (in: firmicutes) | reverse complement strand
GGTAACCGTTCAAATACCGGAAGTTGGGGTCTTTCGTATCCAACGTGGGGAAGAAATAATTGTCTCTCAATATGAAGACACAGATGAAGATATCACACGTTTGTATTTACTTGGATCATGCTTCGGTACTTTGCTGCTTCAGAGAGGAATTTATCCCTTACATGGTAGTGCAATAGCCTTCAATGGTCAAGCTTACGCGTTTGTAGGTGATTCTGGAGCGGGAAAATCAACACTAGCTTCAGCTTTTATGGAAAAGGGATATCGTTTGCTTAGTGATGATGTGATCGCAGTATCATTATCTCGAAATGAAAATAAGCAGTGTGTGATTCCTTCATATCCGCAACAAAAGCTTTGGCAGCAAAGTCTCGATGCATTCAATAGGAGCAATATATCGTTACGGCCTATTTATGGCAGAGAGAATAAATTTTGCATACCTATCAATGATCAATTTTATTCTACGCCTTTACCTCTAGCTGGTGTCTTCGAGCTAAATAAAACGAGCAAGGATACTATCTCTATTGAACCAATATGGGGATTGGATCGATTAAAAAAGCTTTACGAGCACACTTACCGACAATTTTTAATTCCAAAGATGAATTTAACGGAGTGGCATTTTACACAGTCCACGAGACTTGGAACTAATATTCCTTTCTATCAAATCGAAAGACCGGTGGAAGGATTTTCAGTTTACGAGATTATGGAAATGATTATAAGTAAGATTCACGAGAGTGCTAAAGAATCCAAATAATAACTCCAATATAAGTGGAGCGTTAGGTTGAGATGATTAGAAGGAACCAATCTGATATATGGAAAGTGATAAAATGATTAAGCCTTTATTATACTTTTTAAAAAAATTGCATGTGTATTCAGGGAAAATCCTTTATATAAATATTTTTGGTAATATGTTAATTGGCCTTCTTGATGGTGTTGGGGTTCTATTGTTAATTCCTTTGCTTAGTATTATCGGCATCGTAGAAGTACCAATTACTGATATTCCGGGACTACATGCTCTTGGAACTCTGCAGGAACTCCCAATAGAGATCTCACTACTTATAGTCTTATGTATATATATTGTCTTGGTTGTCGGACAAAGTATAATTTCACGTAACTTAGGGTTAAGAGATATTAAGATTCATACCGGCTTTATTAACAATATTCGCTTAGAAATATACAGGGATATGTTAAAGGCAAACTGGGAATTTTTTATAAAACGAAGAAAATCAGATCTCATTAATTCATTAACGAATGAACTTGGTCGAGTAACAAATAGCACGTTTATTTTATTGCAGATGTTAGCCTCAATAGTCTTTACTAGTATTCAAGTCGTAATTGCAATGCTAATTTCACTTAAGATGACGGTTTTCGTCTTATGCTGCGGTTTAGTGATTTCCCTTATCTCAAGGAGATTTATAAGGAAGTCAGGAGCATTAGGAAATGTAATGAATGAATTGGCACAAAGTTATTTAGCGGGTATATCAGATCACTTTAACGGAATAAAAGACATTAAAAGCAACCTATTGGAAGCATCAAGATATCAATGGCTAGCTGAATGGTCAGAAAAGATTGCAAGTGAAAGGTTTGAAAGTTCTAGGGTTCGAAGTAACTCCCAACTTATTTACAAAGTATTCTCTACGGTAATGATTGCTGGATTTATATACGGTTCGTTTATCCTTTTTCAAAGTCAGGGGTTTTCAGTGATCCTTATTATGGTTATCTTTTCACGGTTGTGGCCACGTTTTATGGGTATCCAATCAAGCTTAGAAAATATTGCTTCGTCTATGCCTGCAATATTATCAATTATGGAGATTCAGGAGGAGAGCAAAAGATCCCAGGATCTAAGTGGACTAGTGAACGTAAATAAACCTGCTATAAACAGAATTAACTTCCAAAAGAGCTTGGAATGTCATGATGTCTATTTTCGATACGATCGCAATCAAACTAATTATACAATTGAAAATATTAACTTAAGAATCCCTGCAAATAAAATGACAGCAATTGTCGGAAAATCAGGTGCTGGTAAGAGCACATTAATAGACTTAATCATGGGACTAATAAGGCCAGAATTGGGAAATATCTTAGTTGATGGGAATGAACTTACAGATAAAGATTTACTTTACTTAAGAAATTCAATTAGCTACGTTCCTCAGGATCCGTTTCTATTTCATGGAACTATTAGAGATAATCTGATGATGATTGATCCAAATGCAAGTGATCAAGAGATATGGGAATCTATTGAATTTTCTTCGGCAGATGAGTTTGTCAGCAAGCTTCCAGATGGCCTTGATACAGTTATAGGTGATCGGGGTATACGATTATCTGGCGGAGAGCGTCAAAGACTGGTCTTAGCAAGAGCCATTTTAAAGAAGCCTTCTATTTTAATATTAGATGAAGCAACAAGTGCATTGGATACTGCAAATGAAGCAAAAATCCAAGAGGCAATCGAAGGTCTAAAGGGAAGAATGACAGTGATTGTTATTGCTCATAGACTCTCAACAATTAGCAATGCCGATCAGGTCATTGTGATGGATAACGGTAAAATAATTCAAACAGGCGAATATGAAATACTCTCTGGAGATAAATTTGGGTTATTTAGCCAACTATTAGGAAACCAACTTAAATTGGCTTAAAACACACACCTTTACGTTCATTATTAAGAACGAGCACTTAGTTAAATTAAGAGGAGGAAAAAACAGGTGAATGAAGTTAAAACTATTACTCTAAGCAACATTGTGGAGAAGGCTGAGGGCAACATTGTAAGTGACATGAATGGCGAAAAAGTAATGTTAAGTATTGCAAACGGCAAATATTATAACTTAGGAAAAGTGGGAGGAGATATTTGGGATCGTGTGAATTCACTGAATACTATCTCTGAAATCATAGACGAGTTGACTGCACAATTTGACGTAGAAAATTCAGAGTGTGAAAAACATGTTCTTGAATTTTTAGAACAGTTACTTAAAGAAGAGTTAATCGTAATCAAAGAATAAAGCAAGAACTCAAAGTGAAATAAATCTAATGACACAAACGAATAAAAATTAATAGTGTGTATAAAGACTACGAGACTGTAATGACATGTGGCGAAGGTGGGTAATATGCACAAACACTCCTCATTTACTATGCAAAGTGTATCAAAGGAATTTTTACTATTAGTAAACATTTCAAAGAATAATTTTCAAGTGGACCTTAATGAAAATTATGATTGGAAACTGTTCATCGAGCTAACAATTCACCATCGATTATTTTCATTTATCTATCCAGTCATATGTAAGCAACAAGAGAAATTCCCAGAAAAAGTTTTAAAAACGCTAGAACGCCTTTATAAGAATAACACATTTCAAATGTTGCATCTTTGTGGTGAAATGGATTCTCTCAGTAAAGAATTCGCAAGTGCTGGCATCCCATTAATTGTATTGAAGGGGCCTGTTTTAGCTAAGGAGTTATATGGAGATATTTCATTGCGTACGTCCTCAGATATTGATGTGTTAGTTCCGATCACATCTTTAATTCAAGTAGAAGAAATGTTACAAAAGGAAGGTTATGTAAAGGAAGAATATATTAAAACGGTGTTAAATGATTGGAAATGGCGTCATCACCATTTCACGTATATTCACCCTCAAAAAGGCGTGAAGGTAGAAGTTCATTGGAGATTAAATCCCGGGCCAAACAAGGAGCCCTCATTTGCTGAATTGTGGAGTAGAAAGCGCATAAGCTCAATTAGTCAACATCCTGTTTATATCCTAGGTAAAGAAGATCTTTTTTTCTTCCTTGTAACCCATGGAGCTAGACATGCTTGGTCACGATTGCGTTGGTTACTAGATATATCAAAGTTAATGAAGCATAATTTGGACTGGAATTTCACTAGTAGTCTATTCAAAAAATATCATTACAGCCCTGTGGGTTCACAAGCTGTCCTTTTAACTAGTCATGTTTTTAGCGATCGTATCCATACTCAGCTTGAGCAAATGATTAAAATAAAAAAAGGTGAAATGTTAGCTCAATTAACAGTATTCTATTTTGAGAACTTGGTAAATTTACATACAAACCCTCTTCCTGAAAGTGTATCTAACTATCACACTCGGTATTTATTTTCAATCATGTCCTATAAGCAAAAGCTATATTATTTATTAAGCTTGTTACACCCATTCCCTGAAGATGCCCAAACATTACCATTACCAAAATCATTACATTTTCTATATTTCCCACTTCGTCCATTTTTATGGATTAGTAGGAAGGTGAAATTAGGCTAGAATGATTGTGTATTAATAGTATATTTCTGAAGTTTTTTCTAGCCTAAGAGAATAATTAAAACTTTCCGTTTAAAAGGAGGTGAAAAAATTTGAAAAGGGAATGGAAGGATCCAACACTAGAAGTACTCGATATTAAATTAACAAATGTCTCTAGAGTAGATTCGGGATCAGCAAATGATTCTGCAGGTTCAGGAAGTTCAGGAAGTTCAGGAAGTTCAGGAAGTGGAGGATTTGGTAGTTAGTTCAAATTTTCTTCGGTATAAAGCCCTCATACTTAAGGTATAAGGGCTTTATATTTCGATTAGTAAGAAGAACTAATAAAGTGTTTGAGAAACAAAAGCAGTTTGATATTTAGTTATTAAATTGAATTGCTATTTTTATAGAATCCTATATTATTGGGACAATATGCAAGGTTTTCGTTCTTTATTAAGTATGCATTTGGAGTATTGTTAATAAAAATCATAATATGTTGGAGGTCATATGTTATCTACCGAGAAAAAAACAGGTTACCAAGCTTTCGGATTAAATATTCTAAGTGAAATAAATATTCCGGAATTTATAGAACTCCAAATAGTAGATAGTCATGCGGATGTTGAGGTGGAATTAGGTGATTTAAGTAATTTATTTAATGAGAATCAAATTCCAAATAATAAATTTATAGTAAAAGAAAACTTCGTTATGTTTCAAGTCCCTAAGGTAGCAACCTATTTAATTCAAGATGGGAAAAAGATAATCATTTCACCGATGTATGGATCAGACTTTGATAGAATTAGGCTGTATCTAATCAGCACTTGCATGGCTGCACTTTTATTGCAGAGAAGAGTAATACCATTACACGGAAGTGCAGTAGCGATTAATGGAAAAGCATATGCAATTATTGGAGATTCTGGATCAGGTAAATCAACTCTTGCAAAAGCATTTTTAGATAAAGGATACCAACTATTAAGTGATGACCTAGTGGCTGTAAGTCTAACTGAAGAAAATAATCCAATCGTAACTCCTGGGTTTCCGCAACAAAAATTATGGCAGGAAACATTAGGTGAGTTTGGTATGGATACCAATATATTTTCACCAATCTTTCAAAGGAAAGTAACGCCAGGTGAGGAAATGCATAATGAGAGAACCAAATTCTCTATTCCGGTTTCGCAGTTTATAAAGGATCCAATACCTCTTGCAGGGGTAATAGAACTTGTTATAACAGATAGTAAGGAAATTGAAATCTCTCCCGTGCAAAAACTAAATCGATTAAACACACTTTATTACCATACCTTCAGGCGTTCACTAATGCCAACTTTAGGATTACTTGAATGGCATTTTATAACAACTACAAAGTTTGTTAATAAGGTTTCTTTCCATCAATTGCGTCGCCCTGTATCTCATTTTACAGCAAAGGATTTGCCTTCCAATATTTTGGAGACGTTAAAACTGGAGGTTTAAGATGATTAAAAATCGAATGATTGAGTTGGAGAATACTATTTCACAAAGTAATGAAAATATTGTGAGTAATGTAGATGGAGAAAAAACAATGCTAAGCATTAAAAATAGTAAATACTATAATTTTGATGATATTGGAAGAGAAATATGGGATCTCATAGAGAGGCCCATCTCTGTCCTTCAGTTGGTCAGTATACTAACTTCTAGATATGAAGTGAACCAAGCTCAATATGAAGAGCAGGTACTAACTTTTTTACATGAATTATATGATGAATTTCTGATACGAATTATAGAGTAGTAAAACAAAAACCTCTTTTAAAAGGGCTGAATCTAATGAAGAAAGTTAGAATGTTTTTTTTGTTAAATAATAATACAAAATGGTTATTAGTTGAGGCCTATTTCTATTTAGGTTGGGCACGTATTCTTAAAGGTTTACCATTTTCTAAAATTGCTTCATCCTTAGGTGTTCAAATGCATGAAACTTCTAATTTACAGAGCCGAGCTAATCTCAAAGTGAGTAAAAATGTCGCATTTGCAATAGAAATTATGAGTCGTTATACCTTTTGGGAGAGCAAGTGTCTTGTTAGAGCCATTGCTGGAATGAAAATGTTAGAAAGGCGTAGCATTGAGAGTACACTATATTTAGGTACAGCTAGAGATGATACAGGTGAAATGATTGCTCACGCCTGGCTAAGAAGTGGAGACGTATATGTCAGTGGCTATGAGGGTATGAAGAAATTCACCGTCGTAGGTAAATTCGCCAAAATGATAAAGAATAATGAAAGACAAGAAGTAGTAAGGTATAACTAACAAATAATAACTATTTTTTTAAGGTGGTTAAAGAATGAGGGCAATATTTTACTTTACTAAGAGAATCTATTCATTTGCTGGAAATGTCCTCTTCTTTAATTTTTTCGGTATGATTTTAGTCAGTATTTTGGAATCAGTGGGCATCCTCTTGCTCATTCCATTGCTTAGTATATCTGGCATAATGGATGTAGGGTCAAAAGAAGTTTTTTTTCTCTCATGGATTAACGATTTATTTCAAGGGATTCATGCGACCTTAGGATTATCAATTATTTTAACTATTTATGTTTTTATTATTATAGGACAAAGTTTGTTTCAGCGTCATCAAACAATAATAAATAAAAAAATTCAACAAGGGTTCATTCGCCAATTGAGAGAAGAAACCTATAAGGCTATACTTCATTCAAATTGGAATTTCTTTCTTCGAAATCGTAAAACGGACATCATAAAGGTTTTGACTGGCGAGATAGCATATGTTAAAAGTGGAACGATGATGTTTCTGACTTTAATTTCCTCTATTCTGTTCACAATCATACAAATTGGGATCGCCTTTTTCTTATCAGCAAAGATGACCTTGTTTGTCCTCTCTTTTGGAATCACCCTATTGTTCTTGTCTCGCCATTTTGTTAAGAAGTCTAATGAATTTGGAAGAGATAATAATCATTTATCCAAGATATATTTAGCAAATATTACGGATCACCTTAATGGTATTAAGGAAATAAAGAGTAATACTCTAGAAGTATCCCATATCAATTGGTTTCAATCTTTTTGTAAAGAGGCGGAACACAATTCTGTAGAGTTCACAAAATTAACTACAAATTCCCAATTAATCTATAAAGTAGTCTCTGCCTTCTTAATAGCCTTATTCGTGTTCATTTCAATCAAGATGTTCCAGTCAAAACCTGCCCAATTGATAGTGATTGTCGTAATATTTTCTAGATTATGGCCTAGTATCGCCCGTATTCAGTCAAAATTAGAAAAGTTATCATCGATGATACCATCCTTTGAGGCTCTAGCAAATATGCAAGATCAATGCAAAGAGTTAGAGGAGCTAAGGGATGATGATTTCGGCAAAGTACATCCTATTATTTTAAAAGAAGGCTTAAAGTATCAAAATGTTTATTTTAGGTATAATAAGGATGAGAATTCCTTTACTTTAAAAGATATTAATCTAGAAATACCAGCAAACAAAATGTCAGTTATAGTAGGACCTTCTGGCGCAGGTAAAAGTACCTTGATTGACTTGTTAATGGGCCTAAATCAAGCAGAATTGGGAGAAATATTGATAGATGGAATTCCACTATGCAAGGGGAATCTATTACCACTGAGGCGTTCAATAAGCTACGTGCCTCAGGATCCATTTCTCTTTAATGCTAGTATTAGAGAAAATTTGTTGCTTATCGAACCCCAATCTACAGAAGATCATTTATGGGAAGCATTGAGATTTGTGTCAGCAGCAGAATTTGTAAACAAGCTACCAGAAGGTCTAGACACACTTATTGGTGATCGTGGAGTTAGACTTTCTGGAGGAGAAAGACAGCGGCTTGTACTTGCCAGAGCTATTCTACGTAATCCATCGATATTAATTTTAGATGAAGCAACAAGTGCATTAGATTCTGAAAATGAAGCCAGAATCCAAGAAGCTTTAGAGCGGTTAAAAGGCAAGATGACCATAATCGTGATTGCTCATCGATTGTCCACAATTAGAAATGCAGATCAAGTTGTTGTTTTAGATGAGGGGCAAATTATCCAAATAGGAAAATACTCTGAATTAGCTAGTGAAAAAAGAGGTATGTTTAGTAGATTGTTAGATAGACAGCTTGAATCCATTCACTAGTTTAATAAAAACAAGAAGGGTATAATTAACAAGGAGTAAATCTATTAATTTAGCACTCTAGAGTGACTGATGCAATTATATAATTCAACTATTTAATAAGCTTTTGGGGAAATATGAGGGAGTATTATTATGAAAGAACTACTACATTACCTAAAAAAACTTTATACGTTCTCTGGAAAAATTCTGTATTTTAATCTAGTAGGTTTGGTTATTGTTAGTTTACTAGATGGTGCAGCCATCCTATTGTTAATTCCAATGCTAAGTATTGGTGGAATATTAAACTTCTCTAATGAATATTCAAGTATATGGAGTTTTTTTGGGATACTAAAAGGGTTTTCTAGTCAAATTAGCTTACCTCTAATTTTGATAGTTTTTGTTTTGTTAACGGTAGGGCAGAACTTCTTACAGAGAAATATTGCAATCAGGGATGTGAATATCCAACAAGGTTTTATGAATAAAATTAAGGAAGATATTTATCGGAATTTATTGCATGTAAAGTGGGAGTTCTATATAAAAAATAGGAAATCAGATCTTATAAATTCTTTAACGAAAGATATTGTAAGAGTTGGTATGGGAATTAAGTTGTTTATGCAGCTTACTACTAATCTGGTCTTTACAATTGTGCAAATTGGGATTGTGTTTTGGTTATCACCGGAGATATCAAGTATTGTTGTTATATGCGGGTTAGGACTTGCTTTCTTTTCCTGGAGATTTGTAAAGCAATCGAAATCACTTGGAGTGGTAGGGGTTCAACTTTCAAGGGATTATCTTGCAGGTGTAACAGACAATCTTAATGCAATAAAAGATATTAAAACCAACAATTTAGAAGGTTCCCGTATGCAATGGTTGAAATCGTTAAATAGTAGAATGCTTGATGAACAAGTTAACTTCATCAAGATACAGACTACGTCACAGCTTTCCTATAAAATTGCAATGGCACTAATTCTTGCTAATTTTATCATGTTATCGGTTACCATGTTTAACACGCAACCAGAAAACTTATTAATGGTTATCCTTATTTTTGGTAGGTTGTGGCCTCGTTTTGTAACCATCCAATCCAATCTACAGCAATTAGCTTTAACTATCCCATCTTTTAAAATATTGTCAGACTTGCAGACTGCAACAACTGTTTCAATTGAGCTGGGAGATGAGAATGCAAAAGTTGGAGAAACAATTCAAATAGAAAAGATGATTGAATGTCGAAATGTAACTTTCAGATATAACACAGACTTTCAAATTTATGCATTAAAGGATATTACATTGCAGATACCTGCTAATAGTATGACGGCCATTGTGGGGAAATCGGGCGCTGGTAAAAGTTCATTAGTAGATATATTAATGGGACTAAATCGACCAGAAAGCGGGGATGTGTTAATAGATGGCCTACCCTTAGGGGAGGGCAATTTAGTAGCACTAAGGAAAAATATAAGTTTTGTCCCACAAGATCCTTTTCTCTTTAATGCGAGTATTAGGGAAAATCTATTATTAATGGAACCAGGTGCAACCGAAGAGCAACTATGGGAAGCGCTGGAGTTTGCTGTTGCTGATGATTTTGTTAAGCAGCTTCCAGATGGGTTGGACACCACGATTGGAGATAGAGGTATAAGACTCTCAGGAGGTGAAAGGCAACGACTTGTATTAGCACGTGCAATTCTGCGAAAGCCATCACTACTAGTCTTAGATGAAGCAACAAGTGCCTTAGATACCGAAAACGAGGCAAAGATTCAAGTTGCGTTAGAAAGATTGAAAGGAAAGATGACGATTATTATCATTGCTCATCGATTATCTACTATACAAAAATCGGAT
>JBFILZ010000097.1:0-10269 GCA_041611945.1 Bacillus sp. (in: firmicutes) | reverse complement strand
TGAATCGCTCGTTTGGCATAGTCAAATTCTTGATGGGCAGTAATCATAACTATTTGAATGTCTTTGTACATAGTCTTCAGTTCATAGGCAAGGTCTAGCCCTGACTTACCAGGCATTTCAATATCTAGAAAGGCAAGTTGGAAGTCTATTTGTTTACACAGATGCAGTGCTTGGCTACTATCCATCGTCGGATGTAATTTCCAAAGTGGGCATATTGGTTTGATAAAAAAATCGAGTTGCTCCAATACAATGGGCTCATCATCTACAAGTAATACATTCATTCATCTCATCCTAACAAGGCTCATTTAATTTATATGAATCATTATACAACTCTACATTAAGAATTAACAAAATTATATTTCAACATTTGATAAAGGCCAGGTAATCGCCGCCCGTACCCCACCTGTCGCATATTGTTCTAAGTGAATAGAGGCATCTTCCCCAAATAGCAGGGAGAGTCGGTTCTGAATGTTCCTTAAACCGTGTCCATTACATTTTTGGATGTCAAAATCATGTTCGATTATTCCGACCCCGTTATCAAGGACTTCAAGAAATCCAAAAGAACGATCCGTTTTAAAGCGGATCACAAGTTCCACCTTACCTGCTTTCTTATCCAAACTATGTTTAAACGCATTCTCAACTAGAGTTTGGAGCATATAAGGTGGAATAAGCGCGTCAAGGTTGCTGTTTTCATCCATCTCATATGAAATCGACAACCTTTGTCCACTTCTTATCTGCTGAATGGTCAAGTAATGTTTCGTATAATCTAGCTCACGTGAAAATGGAATCAGTTGTTCTTTTATTTGATATTTAAATTTTAGGAATAATGACAAATGCTCTAAAACACTTATTAATTGGTCTGTTTTTTTCAACCGCGCAAGTCCTAATACTAAATTTATCGTATTAAATAGGAAATGGGGTTGGATTTGTTGGTTTAACTGCATATATTCACTTTGTTGTAACTCTTTTTCTAAAAAAATCCGGCTATTTTCATGTTTCAAAAAATCAATCTCACGTTCAAAGGCGAGAATAGAAAATAGAGTAATCGAGCCGATAATAGGGGCTAACATCGCTAGTGTAATGATTGCGGTAAAAAAATGCGTCGTTACCATCTTCCAATTCACCTTACTCCTATATATTAATTATGGTTATTGTTGTAAGTATGTTCAAAAAGAAGGGCGGAAATAGCACCTTACTTCTTAGAGTATTAAGTCAAGAACTTTGGGATATGAGACAATAGCAAACTATTTTTCAGTTTGATTTTTGAACAACTTCTTTAAGAATATAAAAATGTGCCACTTAACACAACCCCTTAAGTGACACATCAATCGGAAAGATTATACGAATTGGCAAGCGACAAAGTGACCAGGTTCTACTTCTCTTAGTTGCTGCTCATTTGACTGGCACGCATCCGTTGCCATCGGACAACGTGTATGGAAGCGACAACCAGTAGGAGGGTTGATGGGGGAAGGTACATCCCCTTTTAAAATTACTCGTTCACGCTTACGTTTTCTAGTTGGTTCAGGTATAGCAGATAAAAGTGCCTTCGTATAAGGATGTTGCGGGTTTTCAAACAAACTCTTTTTATCAGCAATTTCAACAATATGACCTAAGTACATCACAATGACCCGATCTGAAATATGTCGAACAACTCCTAGGTCATGAGATATAAATAAATACGTTAAGTCGAATTCCTTTTGTAATCTTTTTAAAAGATTGAGAACTTGAGCTTGAACCGATACATCAAGGGCAGATACAGCCTCGTCACAGATTAGTAGCTTCGGATTAACAGCAAGTGCACGGGCGATCCCAATGCGCTGACGTTGTCCTCCACTAAATTCATGCGGATAACGATTGACCATATCTGAGCGTAAACCTACTTGTTCCAATAATTCAATCGTTCTGTTTTGGCGGTCTTTTTTTGGAACGGTATTTAAGATTTCCATCGCTTCTTCAATAATTCTACCAACCGTTTGACGTGGATTAAGTGAGGCATACGGATCCTGGAAAATCACTTGAAGGTCTTTGCGTTTATTTCTCATATCTCGTTTCGAAAGAGCTAATAAATCTTCCCCATTAAAAAGGATTTCGCCAGATGTCGGCTCATCTAATCGTAAAATAGCGCGCCCTGTTGTCGATTTCCCACAGCCAGATTCGCCAACAATGCTGACGGTTTCTCCAGCGAAAATTTCAAAACTAACTCCATCAACTGCCTTTACATGATTCACAGTTCTTCCAAACAGCCCGCCTTTGATCGGGAAATATTGCTTGAGGTCTTTCACTTCTAGTAACTTCTTTTTCTTGATTTCAACTGTTGACATGTGCTTCTTCCTCCTCGCCGATTTTTGGTTTTTCACCTTTCCACTCATCTGTATAAATCCAGCAGCGAACTTGTGATTTTTCGGTTAAAGGAATTAATTCAGGCGAAGACTCATGACAAAGTGATGTTGCATAGGAACAGCGTGGAGCAAATCGGCACCCAACCGGCATATTGGTCGGGCTAGGAACACTTCCATCGATTGTTTGTAATTCCTCCCGATCTTCATCCACACGTGGAATCGAACGTAATAATCCTTCTGTATAAGGATGCTTCGGACGTTCAAAAAGGGAGTCAACATCTGTATATTCAACCACTTTTCCGGCATACATAACCGCGACCATATCACATGTTTCCGCAACAACGCCAAGATCATGGGTGATCATAATAACAGCAGACCCAAAATCATGCTGCAACTTCTTTAATAAATCTAATATTTGAGCTTGAATGGTTACATCAAGGGCTGTTGTTGGTTCATCTGCTATTAATAATTCTGGATTACAGGCAAGAGCCATCGCAATCATGACCCTTTGTCGCATTCCTCCACTAAGCTCATGGGGTTCTTGTTTGGCCCGTTTTTCAGGAGATGGGATTCCAACGATTGTTAGCATTTCCACAGCCTTTTCCCAAGCTTTTTTCTTGTTCAATTTTTGATGGATCCGGATTGCTTCTGCAATTTGCTCACCTACAGAATAGACAGGATTCAAGCTGGTCATTGGCTCTTGAAAAATCATTGAGATTTCGTTCCCACGTATCGCTCTCATTTGCTCTTCGGTATAGTTTAATAAATTTTTTCCTTTAAAAAGAACCTCACCACCGGCGATTTTACCAGGTGGAGAAGAGATAAGCCTCATGATAGAAAGTGAAGTTATGCTTTTTCCACAACCTGATTCTCCTACAATACCAAGTGTTTGGCCTCTTTCAACTTTAAAATCAACTCCATCAACAGCTTTAACAATGCCGCGATCGGTAGTGAAGTGGGTTTGCAAGTTTTTAACTTCTAAGATTGTTTCTCCCATTCTGTTCACCTCTTTTTAATTTAAGTCTACGCGTTTATTAAACAATCGATAGGAAATGTCGACCAGCATATTGACGACGACAAAGATAATCGACACGATTAGGATTGAACCTTGGACAAGCGGTAAATCTCTCATCCGGATGGAGTCAATGATTAAACGTCCTAATCCGTTAATAGCGAAGACCGTTTCAGTTAAAACAGTACCACCTAATAGAGCTCCAAACTGCAATCCAACGACCGTAATAATCGGAATCATGGCATTTTTTAATGCATGTTTATAAATAATAATCTGATTTCTTACACCCTTCGCTTTTGCCGTCCGAATGTAATCTTGACGGATAACTTCTAGCATACTTGAGCGTGTCATTCTAGCTACAATTGCAGCGCCGCCCGTTCCGAGCGTAATTGCAGGTAGAATAACGTGCATAAACGTACCCCAACCGGCAACAGGGAAGAGTTGGATTTTAACACCAAAATAGAGAATTAACATTAATCCGAGCCAAAAATTTGGTAATGATACGCCTAATAAAGCGACAATCATTAATGAAATATCTGAGATTGAATATTGTTTTGTCGCCGAGATAATTCCAGCTAGTAATCCTAGAAAAACGGTGACGAGAATACTCCAAAAGGCTAATTCGAATGTGACGGGTAAACGAACGAGTATTTCGTCTAATACCGGTCGGTTTGATCGAACGGAAGTACCTAAGTCACCCGTTACGACATCACCTAAATAGGATAAGTATTGCATAAAGATTGGTTGATCTAATCCAAGTTGTTTTCTAACTTCTTCTACCTGCTCTTCTGTTGCACTTTCACCGGCTATGACCGTTGCAGCATCCCCAGGAACGAGTTGCATAATTAAGAATACGACTAACACAACTCCGAGTAAGACTGGGATCGTTTGTAAAATACGTCTTATAATGAAGAGAAACATGATGATCACTCCTTTATTATTTATGAATCTTAACGCTAGAGACTCAAACATACGACAAACAAGTAGGAACTAGATAAATAGGAAAGTGACTCCTTCTATTAGTGCTTTGTCTGAGGTATGGGAGCTCGATTCGGTTTTATTTTTTCATACGAGGATCTAATGCATCGCGTAATCCATCTCCAAATAGGTTTAAACCCATAACGATAAGAGCAATGGCTAGTCCTGGGAAAGTGGCGATATGTGGTGCATTCCATAAATAGCCACGACCGCTACTCAGCATGGCGCCCCATTCTGGTGATGGCGGTTGTGCTCCCATTCCTAAGAAAGATAGACCTGCTGCTGTTAAAATAGCCGTAGCTATGCGCAATGTGCCTTGAACAATAATAGGAGACAATATATTCGGTAAAATATGTACAAATATAATCTTTCCGTCTCTAGCTCCTAAAGCGCGAATGGCATCAATATACTCTAGTTTTTTCGTTGAAAGAGTCGAACCTCTAACAATGCGGGCGAAAGTAGGAATAGAGAAGATACCTACAGCAATCATAACGTTGATCAAACTTGGACCTAATGCACTTACAATCGCAAGTGCTAACAGTAACCCTGGAAAAGCAAGCAAGATATCTATAAATCTCATAATGACCGTATCAATCCATTTTCCGTAATATCCTGATATTAGTCCTAGTATAATTCCGAAAAAGGCCCCTATAACGACAGATACAACACCAACAGTTAAAGATAATCGAGAGCCATAAATGAGACGACTTAACAGATCACGTCCCTTATCATCGGTTCCCATTAAATGCTCTATCGATGGTGGTTGTAGCTTGTTCAATAAATCGATTTCCAATGGATCATAAGGGGCTATTAATGGTCCAAATAACGCGACTAAAAAATAAAAGAGGATGATATACCCCCCAACCATGGCCATCTTATTTTTCTTCATTTGTTTATAAAATGCTGACCAACGCTCCCATCTTGGATTAACTGTTTTGGGAGTATGGTTATTTTTATTTGCATTGAAAACGATTTGCCTCATCTCGATATGCCTCCTTTTGAAACTACTGATATTAAAATTATCAGAAAACAAAAACTTTTCATATTAGTTTTAAAATTAAGTAAACATAATGCAAAAGTATGTCATCATTTTGAAAACATTAAATTCAAAATTTTCTTATAATGAATATAAGATAAAAAAACGACTGGTCAATCTTGACTGGGAATACCCAGAAATAATCGAAAGGATGGTGAGAATAGTGCAACAAAACCGATTGGATAAACTACGGTCTCGTATGAAAGAAGCTCATCTAGATGCCGTATTTGTTTCATCGCTTGAGAATCGATACTATTTTTCGAATTTTCGTGGGTCAAGTGGAGCGCTTTTGATTACAGCAGAAAAGGCGTACCTATTAACAGATTTTCGATACGTCGACCAAGCTAAAAGTGAAACAATACAATATGAAGTAATTGATCACAACCGAGACATATTTACGGTTGTGAAGAAGTTAATAGTGAATAGCTTCGTTAAGAAAGTCGGGATTGAATATGATACCTTATCTGTTGAAGAGTTTGTCAGTTTAAAAGAAGTTTTACTAGATGTAAAATTTGAAAAGGTTGATCCATTATTTTACGAGATTCGGATGATTAAGGACAATCAAGAAATTAGTTATTTAGAGGAAGCTGTTTCTTATTGTGACAGGGCTTTTGAGCACATCCTATCCTTTATTAAACCAGGAATGACAGAATCAGAAGTAGGTTTGGAACTTGAGTTTTTCATGAGAAAGGCAGGGGCAGAGGGGATAAAAGTAAATCACGTTATCGCTTCAGGTGAACGCTCCTCACTCCCACATGGACAAGCTACAGACCGTGTCATACAAGTTGGGGATTTTGTGAAGATGGATATTGGTGCACGAGTAAAAGGTTATTATTCTGACTTCACAAGAACGGTAGTAGTCGGTGAGCCTTCTAGTAAACAATTACAAATCTATCAAATAGTAAAAGAAGCACAAGAGGCTGCATTGGCAGCAATCGGTCCAGGGAAAGTGTGTTCCGAACTAGATGAAGTAGCCAGGTCGATCATTCGTAGCGCAGGGTATGGAGAAAATTTTGGACATAGTTTAGGGCATTCAATAGGCTTAGCTGTTCATGAAAAACCGGTCATGAGAGAAAGTGATCATACCGTATTAGCCCCTGGCATGGTGATTACAGTAGAACCGGGTATTTACATTCCAGGTTTTGGTGGAGTAAGAATTGAGGACTTTGTTGTCATTACAGAAGATGGCTATCGTAATTTAACGAAAGCGACGAAAGAATTGCAGGTTCTTCCTGTATAAAAAAATACATAATAAAAGGGAGTTTTACATGATGAAACAAAATAAGCGGTTTTATTTCTTTTTTCTAGCGTTACTGTTTTTGGTTAGTGCTGCATTAACAGGTTGCACAAGTGCACCCTCAGAAAATGCAGGTAGCACAAAAAATGATGAAAAAACTGCCAGTGGAGGCGCTACAAATGCTGAAGGTGGAGAACTAATCATTGCTGTTTTATCTGACGCAACACAGCTTGATCCACACAAAGGGACGGATATCCCTTCAGCTAACGTATACCATGGCAAGATTTATGAAGGTTTAGTTTCACAAGATGAAAATATGGATGTTCAACCTGCTCTAGCAACGGAGTGGACGAAAGTTGATGACCTAACTTGGGAATTCAA
The DNA here is from genome assembly GCA_041611945.1 of Bacillus sp. (in: firmicutes). Classification (GTDB taxonomy): domain Bacteria; phylum Bacillota; class Bacilli; order Bacillales; family SA4; genus Bacillus_BS. The sequence continues at coordinate 3,286 of JBFILZ010000097.1, read as the reverse complement.
ACTACGTCAAGGTGTTAAGTTCCATGACGGTACAGATTTTACGGCAGAGGCTGTAAAAAGAACACTTGAGAGAATTGTAGATCCAGCAACTGCGTCACCTAGAGCAAAACTGTTTAATATGATTACTGAAATCACGATACAAGATGATTACACAATCCAGTTCAAGACCGAATACCCATTTGCACCACTACTAGCAAATCTTTCTCATTATTCTGGTGGGATTATCAGTCCAAAAGCACTTGATGAGCAAGGCGATCAACTAGGACAAAATCCATCAGGCACAGGTCCTTTTAAATTTGATTCATGGAATTCTGGTTCTGAATTACGTTTAGTAAAGAACAATGATTATTGGGGCGACAAAGCAAAGGTAGATAGTGTTGTATATAAAGTAATTCCAGAAGATGCAACACGTATTGCTATGGTAGAAACCGGTGAAGCACACTTAGCTGAGCCAGTACCCGTTACAGAAGTTGAGCGAATTGAGTCAAGTTCTTCTATGAAATTAAATCGAAGTGAAGGCTTAGGAATTGATTATCTTGGCTTTAATTTAACGAAAAAACCATTTGATGATGTTCGTGTTCGACAAGCCATAAACTTGGCTGTTGATACAGACTTAATCATTAAAGGTGTATATAACGATGTTGGTACAGTAGCGACAGCGCCAATGGGTCCTGGTGTATGGGGTCATAACCCAGATCTAAAAGGATGGGGCTATGATGTTGAAAAAGCGAAAAAGCTTTTAGCTGAAGCAGGCTATAAGGATGGATTTGATACAACCATTTGGACAAACGATAATAAAGCTCGTATGGACGTGGCAGAAGTTGTTCAGTCCCAGTTAAAAGGTATTGGCATCAATGCTGAGATTAAAGTGGTTGAGTGGGGTGCGTACTTAGAGGCAACTGCCAATGGTGAACATGACATGTTTATCCTTGGTTGGTCCAACATGACTGGAGATGCTGATTATAATCAATACTTCTTATTCCACACAGATGCTATGGGTCAAGTAGGAAATCGTTCTTTCTATAGCAATTCACGTGTTGATGAATTAATCGATCTTGGTCGTCAAGAAACAGACCCGGCTAAACGCCTTGAAATTTACAAGGAAGCACAGGCAATTGAAATGGAAGATGCACCAATGATTTTCTTACGTAATGACGAGGATTTAGTTGCTCTTAGCAATAATGTATCAGGCTTTTGGATGCATCCTGCAGGGATTTACATGATCAAGGATGTTACAATTAAGTAAGATTACAATCCCGTTTGTATAAGTAAGCCTGTTTCATCCTCGGATGAATAGGCTTACTTTTATTAACAAGGGTCATTTTCCATACAAAAGTCAATATGCTGTTTTTAAAGCATTATCAAAAAAAGACAGAAGAAGGAGAGCGATTGATATGAACTTTGATACCCTTAATTATCCATATGCATCTCAGAGAATGGCAACCATTGCAAAAAACGGAATGGTTGCCACGTCACAACCACTAGCGGCCCAAGCGGGTCTCGATATTTTAAAAAAGGGTGGAAATGCCATTGATGCAGCCATTGCCACTGCTGCATGTTTGACAGTCGTTGAACCCACGTCCAATGGTATTGGGGGAGACGCGTTTGCTCTTGTCTGGACAAAAGGAGAATTACACGGTCTAAATGCAAGTGGACCAGCGCCTAAGAGTATATCAATTGCAGGCGTCAAAGAAAAAGGACATGAGACGATGCCGAAATATGGGCTAGTCCCCGTAACAGTCCCAGGAGCTCCCGGAGCTTGGGCAGAACTTTCACGAAGATTTGGAAAGCTGCCATTAACGGAAGTATTAAAGCCAGCAATTGACTATGCAGAAAACGGTTTTCCACTTTCACCAATTCTAGCAAAATATTGGAACAGCGCTTACTCTAAGTTTCAAGAATTATTAAAAGGCGACGAGTTTAAAGGTTGGTTTGATACCTTTGCCCCTGATGGTAAGGCACCAGCTGTTGGCGAAATGTGGAAATCAAGTGGCCATGCCGAAACATTGCGTTCCATTGCTGAAACGAATGCCGAAAGCTTCTACCGCGGCGACTTGGCGCAAAAAATAGACAAGTTTTCAAAACAACATGGCGGCTTCATCTCAGCGGATGATTTAGAGAGTTATAAGCCTGAATGGGTAACTCCAATAAAAGTGAATTACCGAGGGTATGATGTGTGGGAGATTCCACCAAACGGTCAAGGTATCGTAGCTTTAATGGCATTAAACATGATGAAGGGCTTTAATATGAATGAAAAGGAATCCGTTGAAACCTATCATAAACAAATTGAAGCAATGAAACTAGCATTCATGGATGGAAAAAAATATGTAACCGATCCTTTAAAAATGTCTTGTACGTCTGAGCAACTACTTTCTGAAGAATACGCTAGTGTGCGAAGAGGGCTAATTGGAGATAAAGCAATAACACCAGAACCAGGGACACCACCATCAGGGGGAACCGTGTATTTAGCAACTGCCGATGGTGATGGCAACATGGTTTCCTTCATTCAAAGTAATTACATGGGCTTCGGTTCAGGAATAGTCGTACCTGGAACAGGGATTTCCCTACATAATCGTGGTGCAGACTTTTCATTAGAACCGGATCATGAAAACACATTAGAACCCGGAAAAAAGACATACCACACAATCATTCCAGGCTTCCTAACCAAGGACAATGAAGCAATTGGTCCATTTGGGGTCATGGGAGGCTATATGCAGCCGCAAGGTCATGCTCAAGTTATTATGAATACCATCGACTTCAATTTAAATCCACAAGCAGCACTTGATGCACCAAGATGGCAATGGATTGAAGGTAAAAAAGTTTCAGTAGAACCAAGCTTCCCATCACACATTGCCCAAGCGCTAGCCCGCAAAGGCCACGAAATCGAAGTTACCCTTGACGGAGGAAGCTTCGGCCGTGGACAAATCATCTGGCGTGATCCTAAAACAGGCGTACTAACAGGCGGAACCGAAGCCAGAACAGACGGAACCATCGCAGCCTACTAACCAAAGCGGGGGACAGTCCCCCGTCTTGGTAACGCATTAAACCAGCGGGGGACAGTCCCCTGTTATGGTAACGCATTAAACCAGCGGGGGTCAGTCCCTCGTTATGGTAACGCATTAAACCAGCGGGGGACAGTCCCTCGTTAAGGTAACGCATTAAACCAGCGGGGGACAGTCCCTCATCATGGTAACGCATTAAACCAGCGGGGGACAGTCCCCCAATACGGTAAAACGTTAAATTCAACATAAAAGGAATGAACAGAATGAAACAACAACTTGAATTA
>JBFILZ010000096.1:0-10327 GCA_041611945.1 Bacillus sp. (in: firmicutes) | reverse complement strand
GATTTCAGCTGCAGGATGCTCGCTTTCCGCGGGGCGGGCGGTGAGCCAACTCGGCACTAGCGCCTTCGTTGTCTCACCTGTCCCGCTGCTCCCGCAGGACTTTGAATATGCTTCCATGAGTTCTCACCGCACGAAGGAAATGCGGGAGCACGACCGAATAGGCTTCCATGAAAATACTCCAGCGTACCGATTGAACTGCTTCCTAGAGTATGCTTCGGTGAAATCGGGAGGTTTGTTACTAAATATCACAATTTCGTCATACAAGAAACGGTTATTCCTCTATAGCTCTGCGCAAGCATTCGAGGAGTCTCGCACCTTCCACTTCAATCAACTTCGTTTGAAAAAATCAACATTGAGCTTTAACAGAGTCATATTAAAAATAAGGATCATAACACATCTCAAATAACCTAGTGACAATATCTATTATCACTAGGTTATTTGGTGTATGTTAACTAGACTGCCAGTTTTGAGACCATTTTTCTAATTCGATCATCAGAGGGTGCAAAGCAGAACCTTTATCAGTTAAAGAGTACTCAATTCTGACAGGAGTCTCTGGATAGACTAGTCGGTTTACAATTCCTTCCTTTTCCAAAGTTTTTAATCTCTCGGAAAGCAGTCGTCCACTTATTCCAATGGCAGATTCAATTGTGCAAAAGCGTTGAGGACCATTTAGTAGTTGGTAAATAACTAATCCAGTCCAGCGCTGACTTAAAAGGTTTATGGCTTTTTCAAATCGAGGACAAATTAGAGATGTATTCATATCATCACTCCTATCTATAAGCATAACCGATTATAAAAAATAATAAAATTACAAATCAGCAATTACTTACTTGACATATATTACATATAAAAATATAGTTACTTACATAAAGTAACTAACTATTAAACTTAACATATCTTTAAAAGGTAAACTAAACAGAGGAGGTAACAATATTTATGGAATTTCATCAAAAGCCACATATATTCGTTAGTCAAGTTGAAATAAAAGTAGAAAATTTAGAACGTTCGTTGGACTTTTATAAAAAAATGATTGGATTTCAAGTTCTAGAGCAATCAGAGAATAAAGCGACGCTAACGGCAAATGGTAAGACCGCCCTATTAACGATTGTACAACCCGAAAATGAAATATCAAAAAAAACACGCACAACAGGTTTGTATCACTATGCACTGCTCTTGCCAAATCGCTCTGATTTAGCAAGAGTCTTGCAACATTTAATGCAACATCGATACCCGTTACAAGGAGCATCTGATCATCTAGTTAGTGAAGCTTTATATTTAGCAGATCCAGATGGGAACGGGATTGAAATTTATACAGACCGTCCTGCTTCGGATTGGAACTGGAAAAGCAAAGAAGTAGTCATGTCTAGTGAACGATTAGATATTGAAAACCTTCTAACTGAAGCGGAAGGTGAGATGTGGGGTGGTTTACCAACTGAAACACTGATGGGGCACATTCATTTACATGTATCCGAACTATCAAAAACAGAAGAGTTTTACGTCAAAGGTCTTGGTTTTACGGTTGTAAACCGCTATGGTCAGCAAGCGCTCTTTATTTCAACAGGTGAGTATCATCATCATATCGGATTAAACACTTGGAATGGTGTGGGTGCACCGGCTCCAGTTGAGAATAGTGTCGGGTTAAATTGGTTTTCACTTGAGTTTCCAGATGAGGAATCTAGGGAAATGATAGTTGGTCAGTTAGCGAACATTGGTGCCTCGGTTCATGAATTAAATGGTGTGTTCGAAACAAGAGATCCTTCTGGAAACAGGATTAGGTTATTAGTAGGGAACGAACAAAGATAAGGTAGAAAGACGTCTAAGATAAAACAATCCTACTAAACAAGTTACCTTATTAAACTGTAGAGGCAGCCAATTTAATTAGTTTACTAGTGAAAAAGTTCCAAAGAAAAACACATAAGATACACTTAGCCGCTCGTCTTGGAACTAGCCCTTACAAAATAGTAAATATAAATAAATTAAACTACAAAAGCAGTGTGATTCGTATATGGAATCGCACTGCTTTTAGTTTTTAGCTATGTTAAATACTAATGTTGGAAAGGGAACCTAGCTAATTATTCCGGATCATTAATTTCTCCGTCACCAATTTCATCTTCTCCGGGTGCGTCATCACAAGCCACCATACCCATAGCAAGAAACGATGCAAGTAGAATAGTTAGTAACTTCTTCATCATAGTGTTATCACCCCATCTTTCACATTATATATAAAATAGAATTCCACTTAATTTCCAGTAGTATGCAAAACATAGGATCTTACCACCTTGGGGTCAGACCCCCGCCGCTTTAAAGGGGTGAAGTGGGGTTGACAGAATAATATGTTTCGATTATGATACTGAATAATTTTGCAAAATTATAAATTTGATTCGTTAATTAGCGAATCAAATTACGGAGTTGTTGTTATGAATATCGAGTTACAGCGCTGGTTACAAAAACATGTACATATTGTGTATTCCCCATTTCATGAGGTATTGATGAGTTTGCATGTTTTGCATGATCCGAAGCATCATACTCATCGCTTGGAATGGGCTGAGAATGTGAAAAGGGATTTGAACCAAGGGTTATTAAAGAAGTTAATGAAGTATGGTGAGTTATCCAATCAATGGCTGAATGTTCTTGATTACTTGAATTGGGAAGAGGAAAGAACGAAACAGCCGGAAGAAATGATTGAAGGAATCGGTCAATTAAAGGATGAAGCCTTTTTCAGGTTACTGATGGGTAGGGAGATTAAACAAGAAGAAAACCTGCTTGGTTGTACGTGGAAAAATGAATTCTGTCATGCTATGTATGATTACTATCAAAGTATCTTTGCCCGCGAACTTTACCGGATTGAACCGTGGTTGATCCGAAGTGTCCATGAAATAAACGATGGTATGGCGAACAATCCAATAGAAACCGTAAATAACTTACATCCGAGGATTGAAATAACACCTAGAAGCATTAAGTTTTATAAGGCGCAAACCTATCAGTTTTTTTATCAAGATTTACAATCTATTACAATTTATCCGTCTACATTTGTGGCGCCTCACTTGCTAGTAGGGGTCGATGCACCTCATTTATCAATTACTCCCCATGTAGAGATAGCGGGGTTTGAGTTACAGGAGTCTGTGCCAGAAGATTTGCTGCAAATGTTAAAAACATTAAGTGATGAGACTAGATTGTTAATTCTTCAAAGGCTTTTATATCACACGTATTGTACCGCACAGCTTGTTGATTTGATGGGGTTAGCGCCAGCAACGATATCCAAGCATTTAAAGATTTTGGAGAGGATAAAATTAATCAAAAGTGAGAGGCGAGGACATTATGTTTTTTATTCGACCAACAAGCAAAAACTTGAAATGCTTAGAGTAGACTTAGACCAGTTTTTTGACCAACCATTGCTTTCTGAGAAACAATAAAAGGAGGATGTCTGCATATGTGGCTCGCATTTTCTGCTACATTTATGAGGAATTATCTAATTATGAAACGCGCCTATCCATGGTCATTTTTTATAGGCAACATTTTAAGTGGGACTTATATCGTCATTTTTGCATACCTTACATACCATTATGTTTTTGAAGGGGAATTGAATGATGAGTTTCAACAAGTGGCTCAAACGGATGATTACTTATCCTATGTAATCTTAGGTGGGCTATTATTCTCCTTTTCAGTTTCTCTTCTAATGGTCGTGAGTCGAACGATTATTACAGAGTTTCGAGAAGGAACATTAGATGGTCTTTTGCTAACGCCTTCATCAAGAAATGGTTACTTTATGGGTGCAACACTACAAGGGATGATGAGACTTGGGATAGAGTTCTTATCTATCCTAGTTATTGGGTCATTATTTGGTCTTTCATTTAACAATATTAATATCATTGGCGTTATTCTGATAGTAGCTATGCTCATCTTCTCAACTTATTCCTTAGCTTTAGTCCTCGGGAGTTTTATGCTTTATTTCCGAGATACATATATTACACAAAATACACTGTTTATCATAATGGGATTGGTTTGTAGTATTACATTTCCAATGGAGTACCTACCAAATGCAGTGCATTGGTTAGGTGAAATTATGCCACTTACTCACGGAGTTGATGCATTCCGGCAAATGTTCATAGAAGGAAATACAGTCTTTACTATTATGGAAGAAATAGGGAAGATGACAATGCTTGGATTTGTCTATCTTACGTTTGGTATGATCTCTATTCGTAAAATGGAGAAAGTGATTGCTGAAAAGAACTTTGGTTAAGGGGGAGATAGAATGATACAAGCAACAGGCATAACAAAAGAATACACTGTGTCAAAAAAAAGGGGCTTTTTCCGAAAGACAAAAGAAAAGGTTATCGCAGTAAATGACTTAGATTTAACTATTAATAAAGGCGAAATTGTAGGATTACTAGGATTAAATGGTGCAGGAAAAACAACCACTATAAAAATGTTGTCCACTTTGTTACTACCTACATCAGGAATAATCACTGTAGACGGTGAGAATATTGAAAAGAATCCTAAAAGTATTAAGCAAAAAGTGAATATGATTGCTGGTGGAGAACGGATGCTTTACTGGAGATTGACAGGATATGAAAACCTCGTTTACTTTGGAAAGCTTTACGGCATTTCTGGTGCTCCATTAAAAAATAGAATCTGGTCATTACTAGAGACTGTTGGATTATCCGAGGCAGCACACACACCTGTAGAGCAATATTCCAAAGGGATGAAGCAACGACTTCAAATAGCGAGGGGCTTAATAAACGACCCAACCTACTTGTTTTTAGATGAACCAACCCTAGGGCTAGATGTTCCTATTGCAAAGCAATTGAGAAGTATGATACGTAAGCTAGCACTCGACGAAGGAAAAGGAATTCTGTTAACCACTCATTATCTTGATGAGGTAGAAGAGCTTTGTGACAGAGTTTATATTATTAACAAAGGGGAACTTCTTCTTCATGACAGTCCAAAAAACATAATAAAGACAGTAGTTAAGGATTATAGAGTCAATATTTATATTGATGTTTTGCACAAAGAGAGTATGAGAAGAGTAGAGAGTATACTTAAAAAAGAAGAGATTTTTCTTGAAGCTTCTATGGGACCTGAAGGACAAATGCTCGAGCTCAATGCAACGTTTGATCCAACATCTATCATATTAAACGTATGTATGAAAGAAGGAGTGAACCTGCAAAAGCTTGAAGTGAAACGGCCAAGATTGGAAGATGCAATTCTTCAACTGGCGGGAGAAGCTTCATGAAAAATATAGCAAATGTCATTCATGCTGAGATGAGGAAATCACATTTAAATAATTTCCACAGTAAAATTGTGTATTTTTCCCTTCTTATCTGGCCAGCATTAATGTTTATTACATCTTATTATTCCTTCAAGCCTTTTAATTTAACATCAACAAGCCCACTTTCAAAATATATAGATGTAGCGGACCTTAGCTTGTTTTTACTAATAGGTTATCTAGGTTATATTTTTTTCTGGTGTCTTGTTCAATCAGCTTGGCAAATGTCGTACGAACGGATGTCCGGAACGCTTGAACTCATATTTTTAACACCAGCTTCTCGATTAGCTGTAATGTACGGAAGGTCAGCAGGAAACTTATTGGAGGCAGTGTGGTTATTTTCCATTTTCACTTTACTTGCTATTATTATAATGGGGAAAGTAGCAGTAATTGTATGGTGGAATGTGCCTTTTGTTATGCTATTGTTAGGAGTTTCCTCTATAATATGGGGTGGCTTTCTAAATGTAGTATTCCTTTTTTCAAGAGATTCAAGTATTCTATTTACTATTTTGGAAGAGCCGATGCAATTCTTTGCTGGGGTGAGAATTCCAGTTGCTGCATTTCCACTTTGGGGTCAGAGTCTAGCTTATATTTTTCCGTTAACATATGTCTTAGCTATCGTAAGAGACTTGTTGATGGGAACTAAAGGCTGGATGGAACTTCTTATTCCTTTACTAACACTTTCTGGAGTATTGACCCTTCTATCTTTAGCAACATTCATGCTGTTAACTAAAGCAGAAAATCATGCTAGAAAGACAGGTAATATGGTGTTGTATTGAGAGTATAAAATAAACCCGAAAATCAGCAATTCAGTTATGTTCTCGACCTTAAAGGGAATAGTTTGTTTTGCTAGTAAAATATCATTATTTATTCTAATGTAAAGGAAAACATCCCTGTTGCTTTTGATCAGATTTGATTGAACGAAAATATTATCAGTTGACTTTAACCCATTATTCCTTTAACTCGACTAGTTGATGAAAAAGGATTGGAATATCAAAAAAACGCAGAGGATACTAAAAAACCTCGGCGTTTTTCTATTTGGATTTCTAGTCTAATAATAGAGCATTAACCTGTTATTCGACTTGTGAACTCTTTTATCGAAACCACTCAGAGAAAACCCGAGTTTTTGAAAGTGAACACGAATTATTTCTTTTCAAATAACCCAAGGGCGATGAGAGCATCAACCGCTTCTGGATTCTCTTCTGCTGAAATTTCAACCTCTTGCCCAGGCTGTAAGGATAAAGCAAGAATACCAAGTAAACTTTTTGCATCGACTACCCAATGCTCTTTCTTTAGAAGGATGGTTCCTGAGAAATCATTGGTTGTATTAACAAGCTGGCTAGCCGATTCAGCAAATACAGGCTTAATTACTTTTACAATCATCATTATCAAACTCCTTTAAAATAAGTATATAGATAGTATAGAAGGAATGAAGTCCATAATACAAGACAGTTCGAGAAAAAAGTAAAAATTCATCTGAATTAGGAGAGAAATCTCCCACTTCATTCAATAGCAAGGTCGATAAGTCGAGGTCGTTCAATAATATAGTACGAATTTGTTCTAGGTGGGCGTATCTCCCATATATTTTTAGCAAGGAACACAATGGAGGTATATATATATTGAATATCGAGGATCCATTAGTGGAGTTCAGTAACCCATTACAATTTGAACTTTTCGATTCGGATTAAATAGTAAACAACCAATTATAAATAAAGGCTCTGTTCAACGTTGTTGTTGAAATAAGTGAAGGTATGCTCGCTTTCCGAGGGTGGGGGTGGTGAATCTTCCATTAGAAGTGCGACAATCAACTTCGATTAAAGATCGACAGGGAGATATAACAAAACCTAAATAAAAATCTTTTAGGAAGGGAGTCATTTAATGGAGATTCTAACCAAAATATTTCAGAACGTCGTCATAATTGAACTAGACGGTGTAGACGATGAAGTGAGAGAAATTAAGGATACAGTAGACGCTCTCTCCAAATCCATAAGTGACTATTATAGGAAGGCACAAAAAGGGAATGGGGAAAATTAAAGGATCCTATTTATGGTTAATATGGACATTTATTTCAAGCATAATTAGTCTCCACCTATTTTCAAGTACTATTGTCATCAGTTGTTTTATAACCGGTATCTTCTTTTGTTGTAAGTCTATAATAATTGAACATATAACTAGATCATAAGGGACTCAAGTAAATTTGTGCCTGTAGAAAACCTCCGCGTTTTTGCAGGTACTTATTTCAGATGAAGTTCTTGATTTAGCAGTTTATTCATTAAAAAACTACCCTCTATTATGTGATATCTTAGGTTTAGGTATAATTGTACAAAGAGTACACACCGCGAATGTGTATGTGATCTAAATTCTCTTGAATGGCAAGCTACTTTTGATCGATTACATCAAGTAAAAGCATTGCTTGATAAAAACTATAAGCTAGATGGGTACAATGAAATAGGACTATTTTTAAAGAAAGGAAGTGTAAAAACTATGGATTTCGAAATGGTTATGAAGGAACTAAAAGCGCTCAGCAAGGATCGAATTAAAATGACTTACATAAACAATGGTGCACACGAACCGCTTTTTGGCGTGGCTACCGGAGCAATGAAGCCGCTCGCAAAGAAAATTAAGAATAATCAGCCTTTAGCTGAGCGCCTTTACGCCACTAAGAACTACGATGCCATGTATTTTGCCGGCATCATTGCGGACCCAATAATAATGACTGAGGCAGATTTTGATCGTTGGATGGATGCGGCGTATTTTTATATGTTGTCAGATTTTGTGGTTGCAGTAACTTTGGCAGAATCAGAATTTGCCCAAATTATTGCCGATAAATGGATTGCAAGCGGTGAGGAACTTAGAATGTCGGCAGGTTGGAGCTGTTATTGCTGGCTTCTCGGTAATCGTCCGGATGCTGAATTTAGCACCAGTAAAATTGCTAAAATGCTCGATCAGGTGGAAAATACAATACATGATTCCCCTGATCGAACGAAATCTTCTATGAATAATTTTATATATACTGTTGCGATTTCATATGTACCGCTCCATGATAAGGCGGTTCATAGTGCAAAGGTAATTGGACCAGTCGAAGTAAGGTGGGGCAAGAAAAAAAGCAGTATCCTGTTAGCTTCCGAAAATATTCAAAAGCATCTAGATAGAGGGCAACTTGGCTTCAAACGGAAAAATGTACGGTGTTAGCATAGATTGTAGTGTACTACATTCTAGAATTTAATTCGCCAAAAGATCAAATAAATGTCATAGGAAATAAACATCGAAAAGTCTTTTTTTTTAAAAGCTTTCTAAAGGGAAAATATTACTTTTTGATCTATTATTATAGTATTTATACAAGAAAAGAATGCTTGTAAAACTTTATCATCTTAATAATGACAGGGGGAATTAACATAACAAGAAAACATGTACTTTCAATTATCATACTCTCAATTTCCTTAACTTGTATCTTATTTCCAAACAAGTCAATAGCAACTAAATGGGTGTATCCATTTGTAGTTTGGGATGGTTTTGTCTACGTAGTAAGTGAAGAATATGTAACCGAAATAGACAGTAAAATCGGACATGTAACTATGTATTCGAATATGGAAGAACGCCCAGGTAACTTCTCGAATATTTATAAAAAAGGTACTAAATATTACTCTATTAAAGGTGTCAGTACAGAAGAGTCAATTGCAATTCGTGAATTTGATGGTAAATACAAAAAGGCAGATAGGAAAGAAGAATACAGATACAATTCTTATGAAGATTTGCATGAGGAAGAAAAGTTCGGTTTTTCTGATTTAGTAAAAGGTCTATCGGTTCTATTATTGATTATTGTTTTTGGCACATTCTTCGTTAGGAAAAATAGAAACAATTAACAAGAACCACTTTTTATTACAAGTGCGTGTTAGTTAAATAAGACCCATTGAAGTCATATCATTAATATGGATTTTTTGTTCCAAGTCACTATATTTAAACCTCTTCCAAATAATTAACTGTAATGTAATTCGGCTGTTGACAGGCACCTAAAAGTATCCCTTTCACTCTTTCGCTTGTTGGTAGCTTTTTATTCTGTTGTAAGAATTTGAACCAGTAGAGATAGTTATCGAGGTTTTACTTTAATTAAAATCAATCATTTTAAGAAGAACAAAAAAAGCGGCCATGGAGTAGTTCCAATACCGCTTACTTTGTTATTCACCCAAAACTTTTTCAGCACGGACACAGGAATCAAATTGACCTTTATGTGTACCGTCGCAGTATGGGAGTTTTGATGATTTTCCACAACGACATAAAGAAAAAGCAGGCTTCGCTTCAAAAACATTTCCATCTGCATCAATTAATTCTACATCCCCAGTCACACGATAAGGACCATTATCTAAAATCTTAATTTGTACTTTCGACATCTAACCATCTCCTCAATAAGTTCTTATTAATATAGTATAGGGAAATGGAAGGGAATTCAAATTTTTGAATGATTTTCTATGTTAACTATCATTTTTTCTTTGAAAAATGACCAGCTTCAACAGGTGAAGTTGGTCATTAAAGGAGGCAAACTACATAACTTGTTACAAGTAAAACTTATTTAGTTAACGTAAGCTGAACCAACAATAACTAAAAGAATGAACAAGACGACGATTAGCGCAAACCCTTTGCCTGCACCATACTCTCCTCCGTAACCCATTATATCAACCCCCTTAACGGTGTTATTGGATAATCTGTAGATTCTATTATCCATTACTACCATATGTGCGGGAGTGAGTCGTGGTTTGGACAAATATACTGAGTGAATATAAATGGGTGTTATATATTTTCCGATTAGATCTTTATTTTAAGGTTTTGTTAAACTTTTGTTATTGGTTTCAACTTCCATTAATTTAGTTTAGAATTCAACCTTGATAATTAACACATCTTATTGTGAACTACTCCCACCACTTCCCACCCTTACGGGTTGCTTGAAGTGGGGGCTTCTTGGGTAGTCGCCACTTTTGGTAGCTGACGAAATTGACCAAGCTAACCCTCTTGTTCCAAGAGTTTCTATTTTTATTAGGCACTTGCTAATAAGCGAATACCTTCTTT
>JBFILZ010000095.1:0-10438 GCA_041611945.1 Bacillus sp. (in: firmicutes) | reverse complement strand
GTTTTGTTGCTGTGGCACCTATACCCCTTTGGACTTTTACTATAATAGGTAGTAGCAATATAAAGATTATATAATACAGCTACCTACAAGATAACTGTTTCACCAATCTCTGCATTATAATAGGTTAATGAGATAATAACCTATTAAGAAAAAGGCGAAAGATAAACCAAAAGTAGTTCCAGAATAGAAAAAGAATTCCCCTGTTTTTTTTTGAAGGAGTAATTTTACACAATCAAGTGAAAAGGTTGAGTACGTGGTAAACGATCCTATTATCCCAATAGTTATAAATAGTATGAAATCCGTATTATTCATCCCTTGTATCCCTGATAATATCAGACCTAGAAAAAATGAACCTGTACCATTTATTATCAAAGTATAAGAATATCTTTCCCATGCTGGGAATTTACTTTCTAGAAATTGTGAAACCCAATACCTGCCTAATGAACCAATTATTCCACCCACTCCTATAAACAGCCAAGTCAAGATCCACCAGCTCCTATCCTAGAACAATAGAATACCATTTTCATTCCCAGTAAAGTGAATAGAATTCCTACTATCCAAGTCGCAAAAAGATAAGATCCAAATAATAGATACTGCCCTGTTTGAAAAAGTACCCCTAATTCACTAGAAAAAGTAGACATAGTTGTCAATCCACCACAAAAGCCTGTCCCTAAAAAGAGCCAAAGTTCACCCTGTCTATTTTTTTTACTAATCCACTCGTATACAAGACCAATTAATAAACAACCAAAGACATTTACCAAAAACGTCCCCGCTATCGTATAGCTCTGTGGAAATTGAATTCCAATCCAATATCTCCCTCCTGCACCAATGAATCCTCCAAGCGCAACGTAAATATTCTTCATATTGATCCCACCTATTTCCGTCCTATTATATGAACGTACATGCTCAAAATTAGTCATATTACCATATTATAATACGAATTCAAGTTAAGGAGGCAAATTGATGATATATCCACAACACAGATCTTTCAATCAGCATGAACACCGATTCCCTTTTTTACCATTCTTAGCAGGTCTTGCGGTAAGTCCATTCCTCTATGGAGGATATGGACCAAGGCCGTACTACGGACCTCGGCCATATTATTGGGGATATCCATATCCGTATCCTTATCCATACCCGTATCCTTATTATGGTTATCACCATGGACCGAAACATTATTAAATTGGATAAAGAAAAAAGCATTAAACTTTAACGTTCTTAGTTACCTATCAAAAAAACACCTTTTACACAAAGCTGTATCTTAAAAAGCACCACAAAATTATATGTGGTGCTTTTTAAATATTGATAGCCATTTAATAGAAAATCCACTAAATAAACATTCAACTATTACAGAACCCATTACTTGCACTTAAAGCTTCTTTTTATGTTTAATGAGTGGCTGAATTTTACATAAATATAACTAATCTTCCTCTTCTAGAACATTGTATGCTTGTTTGTAGAGTTCCAATTGACTATTATAATCTGGTTCATTTTCACCTTTTTTAACAAAATGATAGTTTCCCTTAGAATCTTGTACTCTCGCTTTGACATTGTCTGAAAGTTGAGTGGATAATATCAATATTATTCGCTTTTTAATAGATTCATCAAATACGGGGAATAATAATTCTACTCGCTTCTTCATATTACGGTTCATCATATCTGCTGAAGACAAGTAAATTCTTTGTTCACCATTATGAAAAAAGGAATAAATACGGCTGTGTTCTAAATATCTTCCAACAATACTCCTAACTCTAATATTCTCACTTACTCCGGGTAACCCTGGACGTAGACAACAAATCCCCCTGACAATCAAGTCGATTTGTACACCAGCTTGTGAAGCTTCATAAAATTTCATAATCAAGTTTTTATCAGTTAAAGAGTTCATTTTTGCTATGATCTTCCCATTATTAAATTTCTTTTGATATTTAATTTCCTTTTGAATTAGTTGGATGAATTTCTTCTTCATATCAAACGGAGATATCGATAGATGATAAAACTCAGGCTTTTTCGAGTATCCACCTAAGAAATGAAAGAAGTTTGTTGCATCGATCCCAAACTTTCGTTTTGTAGTGATCAGACTCATGTCTGTATAGATTTTTGCAGTTTGGTCATTATAATTACCTGTACCCAAATGAACAAAATGTTTAATTTCTCCATTTATTTCCTTTTCTATAAGGGTGATCTTACTGTGCGTTTTTAAATCGGGGATTCCATAAATTACATGACAACCTGATTTTTCTAATTCTTTCGCCCATTGCACATTATTCTCCTCATCAAACCTTGCCTTTAGTTCAACTAGCACTGTAACCTTTTTACCATTTTTTGCTGCAAGTTTAAGTGCACTAATAAGGGGAGAATCCCCACTGACACGGTAGAGTGTATGTTTAATAGCTAATACATGAGGGTCTTCCGCAGCTTCTTCCACAAATTGGATTACTGGTTCAAACGATTCATAGGGATGATGAAGAAATAAATCCAGATCTAATGCTTTATGAAGAATACCTTCATCTGATTTTAAGTCCTTAGGAGGTTGTGGTATTAAGTTCGGATAAGTTAAGTGCTCTTTAATTGCAGCAAAATAACTTGTAAGGCTAAACAGAAAAGATAGATCTAGAGGTCCTCGAATTCTGTATACATCCTCTTCATGGATGTCTAAGACTTTTATTAAATTGGAAATTGCCTTCCCATCAACACTCTCATTTGTTGCCTCTAGCCGAACAGCGTTTCCATATTTTCGTTTTTCTATCTTCTTTTCAATTTCCTCAATTAGGTCTCTTTCGCCTTTCTCATGAATCTTTATGTCTGCATTTCTTGTAATACGAAAATGGGTTAATGTTTTTACTTTGTACCCTCTAAATAGTTTGTGAAGGTATTTTTCAATTAAATCCTCGAGCAATATAACATGATACGTGTCTCCTTCTCCCTTCAAAACAATAAAGCGATTCATTTCATCTGGTATTTGAACAATCGCTATATTACTTGGATACTCATTTATCCCTACTTTATTTTCCAGATCTATCACAATGTTCACACTTTTATTAAGGATCATAGGAAAAGGAAGGTTTGGATCAATTTTCAATGGAGTTAAGACAGGGAAAATTTTTTCATCATAGTGTTTTTCCAAATATACTCTTTGATTTTTTGATAATCTATCAAAATCAGAAAATAGTATCCCTTCTTTTTCTAAGTTTCTTTTTACTATAGTGTGAAAACAATTATATTGAATTTCGACCATTTTATGAGTTTTCACCGTTATTTCTTCTAATTGTTGTTTAGGGGTTAAACCAGCTTTGTTTTCAGCTTTATTGATTCCAGATTTCACTTGATCCTTTAATCCAGCAACACGAACCATAAAAAATTCGTCTAAATTCGAACTAACTATCGCTAAAAATTTTAACCTCTCAAGTAATGGATTGGAAACATCCATTGCTTCTTCTAATACTCTTTTATTAAAAGCTAGCCAGCTTATTTCACGATTATTATAATATTTTGGATTAGCAAATTGGACATTTACTTTCTTCTTAGCTGCCATGATGCACTTCCTTTACTTATTCTCTGATTCAACTTATCTATACAAAAATAGGGTAGAAGCAAAGATGATGTAAAAGTTTGTGAAACGTTTAAACTGTATCTATTTCCACAAGTTTGTGAAATTTAAGTAAGATTGTTTTCTTAACAACTTTTTCTACTTGTCTTTTTTGTTTTTCGGCTTGGTCTTGCTCATACATCCAATCTTGGTCACAATATAGATTAATCACAATTACCTGATCGCGATTATCAATCTTTATTTTCTTAACAATGCCTCGTTTTGTTCCATTTAAACTATGACTAAACTTTAAGAGTGTTCCAAGAAACCGTAATCGTTTTAATTCTTCTTTTGAAAACCAATCTATAAAGGGAACAATATACTGCTTAAATGATTCCTTTGATTTATAAGATGCTAATAATGCCACCATCAGTCTTTCTCGATGCATTAATCCATCAATATTTCGATTAGATAACAAATAAAATGTATGTTGACTACTCGCTTCTGAGTCTATATATTCACCAATATTAAAAACATATGCGGCCTTTTTCAGGTAAAATAAATCCTCATTGTAATGTGTCTGACAATGGTCATTTCTTAATTCCTTAAAAAGAATAGTTACTATTTTATTTAGGTGAGTTACATGATCATGGTTTATTTCAAAATCAAGTGCTAAGTCATGAAAGCTTTCTTCTACAACATTAGGGAAAATCGGGGTTGTGTATGGTTTCATTAGCTCATCATAAAATACTCCTTCACGGAGCCCCTTTTTGCTAAGGATAAACCGTGAGGTATTGCAGCTTTGCATAAATATATCAAAAACCTCTAGTGCTGGTACTATTATATCTGCACGGTCCTTTGATAACCCCTCTACCCTTTGAATATCTGTTAGGGATAATGGAGTCAAAAGTTGTCTTACATGATTAAGTTCCTCTAGATGAAGTTCGTATTGATGAAGTCCAGAAAGCGGATAATTTTTCATTGATTGATCAATTTGAATTACATTTCTTGCACTACCACCTATTCCAATAACGGGGGTGTTGGGTACTTGATGAAGCCAATGAAGATTTTTGAATTCTGTTGTTAGATACATCCTAAGCTGCACTAATTCTTCTCCCGTTGGAACTTCGCCTTTAAAAAATTTCTTTTTTAATGAAATTACACCGAATGGAAAGCTCTTGTAATAAAGCAGCTCACGATTCTGAAAAAATGTAACTTCAGTACTACCTCCTCCGATGTCAATAGTAAATCCGTGTTCAATTCGGGTAGAATTTACCACAGCTAAATAGCCATAAAAAGATTCTTCATACTCTGATAAAACAATCATGTCAAAACCAGTATATTCTTTTACTTTTTGTATTATTATTTCTTGATTGGTTGCTTGACGAATTGTAGCAGTCGCTACACATTTAATTTGTTTAAGATTGTGGTATTTAATGATTTGTTTAAAACTAAGAAGTACTTCTAAAAGTTTTGAAATCCCTTCATTTCCTAATACATTATTTTCTTTTAAATCATTTCGTAATCGAGCTACGGCTTTAATATTCTCAATTTCCTTATACCGCAATCCATTATCCATACTATATATGACTAGGCGCATTGAGTTTGATCCAACATCTATAATTCCAACCTTTTCATTCAATCTCGATCACAATCCTTTTTCAGTCTGATTTTTTTCATTTTTTTAATTCACGATCATTATAATAGAGTAGGTTAAATATTTAATATTGAATCTAAAAAATGTAAATAGTAAAGGCGGTTTCATATGATCCATATAGTGAAAGCTGGCGAAACTCTAACTCTTATTGCAATGAACTACAGAACATCTATTGAAGTTTTAGTTAAGGAAAATCGTTTAGCAAATCCAAATCTCCTCATCATCGGACAAAAAATCAAAATCCCTGGAATACCTTCTGCCGATACAATCCCATATACTCTTTGGGTTTCTTTATCTAAGAAAACATTATCACTTTATAAAAACTATAATTTAATAAAGGTATATCCAATTGCAGTAGGAAAAATGCTACAACAAACCCCTGTAGGAGATTTTATAATAGTTAACAGGGAACCAAATCCAGGAGGGCCATTCGGTTTAATGTGGTTAAGTCTGTCAAAACTCCATTACGGGATACATGGTACTAATAATCCAAATTCTATTGGAAAATCAGTCTCTGCAGGATGTATTCGAATGTATAATCAAGATGTTCTCGAGCTTTCTAATACAGTTCCTAATGGGACTGCAGTCTATATTAGACCATAAAGAATTTATTTTTAGTATGTTAGTTTCATTTCCAAAATAAATTTGGCAATTTTGCAAAAATAAGCTATTATAGGATTAAAGAAGGGAGAACATGCAATGGATGATACAAGTAAAATAACAATTGATTCAACAGTCGACAATCTTACCCATGCGATTTTCTCTGTTAATCGTCATGCAAAGACAGCAACAGATCCAAAATTTCTTTATATGCTAAAGCGTAAAGCCTTAGAAAAATTAGTACATGAAGGCAAAGCAAAAAAAATCGGCCTTCACTTCTCACGAAATCCCAAAAATAGTAAACAACAATCCGATGTCCTTGTTTCAGCAGGCGAATATTATTTTCATTTGCCTCCATCTAAAGAAGACTTCGAGCATCTTCCACACTTAGGTTCCTTAAATCAAACCTACCGAAACCCAAAATCAAGTATGTCTTTATCTATCGCTAAAGAGGTTCTACAGAAATATGTTGGTGAATTACCTTCTGCGCAAAAAAACCAAAAGCCTTCCCTTCGTTCAAAATATCAAAAGCCTGTATTTAAAAAGCTTGGAGAACGTTATTAAAATCAAACAGTACACAAGTTTCCAATTTTCTCTTATTTTATAATCAATAAAACGCATGGATTAAATTTAATCCATGCGTTTTATTTTCCTTGTCTTATTTAAGTTACTATCAAGTTGGTTCCGGATAAATACGAAAAGTAATTTATCATTCTTCTTTTTACTATCTCTCAATAAACTAATGGAAAAAATAATAGTGTCAAGACAAGACCGTTATTTACCTACCTGAATCTATATAGAATGCGTTGAATTACTGACCAAGTGGTAATTACCTAGCTGCAATGAGTATGAAGCATAACAACTTAGTCATAGACGGATTCAAGACTGAAAAAAACACTGATTGTTCAATGAGAGTTATCATGGAAGTGAATGATCCTCAAAAGATGAAATTGAAGCATTCACAGAGTCTATGAATAAGAATATCATTTTACTGAGTCTATTGATGTGGGGAATTTTTTCACTTTAGGAGATGTAAAGTTGTAATGATGATGTAGCAGTTTGATACAAAATTCATAGACGCAGTATTTAAGAAGAGTTAATTACACAGTACTATCTGAAGTTAAAGTCCAAAAAGATTAGTTAACCCTAATAAACTTCAAGTGTCTCTCTAGAAAAAAATGTGGCTGGGACATATCGGAAATCTTCCGAGTGAAAGCCGAACATTAAACATTGCCTAAACCATAGTAAGAAAAGACACTGTACTAATAGCTTGTTTTAATGCAACTTTTATAAAGGTTAATTGGAGTGGAAGTGCGAGACTCCTCGAATTCTTCGGCAGAGTTATAGTGGAATAACCGTTTCTTGTATGACGAAATTGTGATATTTAGTAACAAACGTCCCGGTTTCACCGAAGCTTACTCTAGAAGCAGTTCAATCGGTACGCTGGAATATTGTCATGGAAGACTATTCGGTCGTGCTATCGCATTTTCTTCGTGCGGTGAGAACTCACGTAAGCCTATTCAATGTCCTGCGGGATGAGTGGGAAAGGTGAGACCCCACCAGAGGCGGCTCACCACTCAGCCCGCGGAAAGCGAGTACTCCAGCGGAAATCAACAAAAACGACTACTCCGTAAAAAGCATACTATTACAATATCTTGAAAAAATCCGAACTACTATGAAATTCAAGTCAGAATTTCAAAAAAGTTCGGATTTTTCTATGGCTGAAAACCTTTTGTCCCAGCCTCATATCTATTATTACTTAATACCATAATAAACCTTATATGCTGCAACTAATTCCTCATCTGTTTTATTAAAATGCTCTTTGAAAGCTTTACCATAATAAGCTGTATCATACATGTCATCAGAGAATGCCAAATATTTTTCCATACCATAAGTCTCTACGAGAAAGTTAAGGAATGCATGGAAAGCAAAGTAATCTCCCTCATTCTGACTCAAGTCAAATACATTTGTATACTCTGACCAATCTCTCTTTTCTCCCCAACCGCTCCCACTATATCTCTCCTTAAACTCACGTAAGTAGAAATTATGGTCAAAACCTTCACTAGTAGATGGTTCGTTTGAATATTGTTGAAGACCAAGAATATCTTTCGGGAAGTAATCGGCTTGACCCTCTGTAAACCAGATTATTGGAAATTGTGAAGGGAACTCACCAGTAAACAACTTTCCTTTTGCATGTCTCTGTAAAGCATGTACTATTTCATGAGCTAACACGAAATCAATACTGTTTGCAAGGTCACCTACAGGAAATATATCAATCCTGTCTTGTCCACCCTCGCAACTACCGCCACCATGTACCGAATCACCAGAGACAAATATATCGACCTTGTCTCCTTTTAGTGGGTCATCACCAAAATATTCGGATAATCTAGTAATTACTTCTTCACCTAATTCAGGGTAGTGGGACACTTTGTCATAAATATCAGCTTTGATGTTGAATATGAAATTTTTAGTCTCAATTATAGTTGTGTCTCCGACAACAGCTGAAGATATAATAACATCTTCTTTACTACCAGAATTACTTATTAATGTTACTGGTTTTACTACAGGCTTATCTTCAAAGCTGAAACTTCGGTTAGACATATCAATAGTAAAGTTAAAATCTGCTAATTTCGCTATCTCTTCTAGTTTAAATAAATCACCAGTCTCCCAAGTTTCTTCTGATGCTACTAAACCGTTAAACAAAAGTTTAAAATATTCTTTTTCTTTTGGTACTTCAGATAAAGTGATTACTTCTACTTTTCTACTTTCTTGAATTAAATCTGCAACCGTATAAGTACTAGTTCCTGCAAACAAAACCGCCATAACCACTGATAAAATTTTATTTCTCATCAATAATCTCTCCACATTGTTTGTTTTTTACTTACCTACCTACTTTTCTACCTCTTTCATCATCTTCTACAATCTGGGTTAAGAATTTTAAACAGACATTCAAGAGTATCTAACTTCTCAATTCTACTTTAAAGAACTTTCTGATTGTCATGTAGATTCATATTGTCTTTTTTGAAAGCTACATTGCCTTCTTTTAATCCCGCACTGCTTTGTAACACTCATTATACATCCCTATTAAGTGTGCATGAGCTTTTCAAAGGTCAGAATTTTGTGTTAAGACAAATTTTGTTAGTTGTTCCAAGTTCTTCATTATTTCTCTCACGTTTTTGAACACGATGAATCGAATCACTTTAATTCGTTCTATGAAGCTATCATTAAGTGCTGCTTTAGAATCTGTAGACTTTTATCCGTCTTATTCTATTTTAAATAAGCACTAGTAGATCAAAGGATAAGTTGATCCATAAGTTGGACTAATTCAGCAATTTCCGGTTTACTCACTTGAGCGTTCGCCCCAACCTGTTGACCCTTATGACGGAGATCTCCTGTGATCAATGAGGAGAAAATAATTACTGGCAATACCGATAGGTTCGTGTTTTCCTTTATTCTCTTCGTTAAATGATGTCCGTCCATTTGAGGCATTTCAATATCAGTAATGAGGATCTGTACTTCATCCTTAATCTTTTTACCTGCGTCTAAGAAATTCTCTAAAAAAGCTAATGCATCCTTGCCGTTTTCGAAGAATTCAAGATTAATATAGCCCGCGGTATGTAATGTATCTTTAATAAGTTTTCTAAGTAATGGAGAATCCTCAACAATTACCACACGTTTATTAGATCTCTCACGTTGACCTAATTTTTTAATTTGATCTTCATTTATGCCTGCATCTGGGTTGATTTCAACAACTATACTTTCAAAATCAAGTAATAATATCATTCCATCTTCTTGATTTACTACTCCAACTATTTTACTTTCTAATCCTTGATACATTTCACTTGGTTTTTCTACCAAATTCCAAGAGACCCTATGAATTTGTGTCACAGAGTGAACATGAAAAATCATTTTTAATTTATTGAATTCGGCAACGATAAATCTTTCTTGTGCAGGATTTTGTGCTTTTGGAAAGCCTAATGCTTTGCCAATATTAATGACGGGTAATACCTCCCCACGGATATCAATAATCCCTTCAATATTCGGATGTGACATTGGTATCTTTGTAACAGGAACGGGATTAATAATTTCCCTTACTTTGACCACATTTATTCCAAATCGATTATCTCCCAATGTGAATTCAACAATTTCAAGTTCATTTGTTCCAGATTCGAGTAATATCCCCTTATTTTCTTCCATAGCTTAGCGCACCCTTTCAATAACTTCTTAACTAATATATCGACAAATCTATCTAATTCTTCTATGCCTAATAAATAATTTAATTCATTAATATGAATATACCACATACGAAATATAATAATTCATCGTAAAAAAAGAAATCTTACGTATAATAAGAATTTTCTATAACTTTTTTGGATGAGGCTGGGACATAAGTATTTTATACAATGAAAAATCCGAACTAATAGAATTTGTTCTTTCTACTAGTTCGGATTTTTTTGTTGTCTTTGAACACTGATTTTTAAAACTAGTGGAATGGAGCGGAAGACAATCGACTCCTGCGGGAAATAGAGGAAAGGCTGAGACCCCGCAGCGCAGCGAGGAGGCTCAGATTCCTCCCCGCGGAAAGCGAGTGTCTGAAGCGAAATGGAACTAAATAGTTTTTACAACCTAACTATTTTTTTTAAAAAATATTGTTC
>JBFILZ010000094.1:0-10502 GCA_041611945.1 Bacillus sp. (in: firmicutes) | reverse complement strand
TAATGAAGAGTCCAATGAAGTCGAACGAGGGCTAAACTGGAAATCAAGAACTTGGGAATTCCCAAGTTCTTTTTGTGTGCTGAAAAAAGTTGGTTCCTTCTGATTTAGCATCATCTTTAAAATGTGATGACACGGATGTCATTTCGTTTTTGTGATAATGACGACATAACCAAAAAAGGAGTTGATACAGTGGGTAATTGGAAAAGATTATTTATTCGAAGTGACGAATACCATAGGGTTTAATTATTTTGAATAAAGAAAGGATTTTTGCTTAGTAGAAAAGAATAATTACTAAATCAAAATGTGAATTTTGAACGTGTAGGACTCAATGTTATCTGATTAAGTTTTACAGACCAACCAAATTAGGAGTGATCGCGCTATGGAAAGTAAACATCTTGTGTTTGTCTATGGAACATTAAGAAATAATGAAAGAAATCATCATTTGATGAAAGAAGCAACTTGTATCGCAGAGCAAGCCTGGACGAATGGAATCGTATTTGACACAAAATTTGGATATCCTGTCTTGAAAGTTAACGATGAAGCCATGGTTTACGGTGAAATATATGATGTGAGTGGCAGCCAATTAAAGAGACTTGATGAATTAGAAGGATATGTAGGAGAAGGAGAAAACAATTACTATGATCGAATTATCCAAACGATTCACACGGATAAAGGAGATTATGCAGCATATGTATATGTTATGAATAATGCCCAATCAGAAATGGACCTTACACATGTTGAGAAAGGCGATTGGAAGGTATTCAATCTACTGAAGAAGCAATCCTATTATTATTTTGCCTACGGTAGTTGCATGGACAATGAACGGTTTAAGCGAGATCAAGTAGAATCACACTTTACTCATATAGTAGGTCGAGGTACTCTGGATGGTTACTCCATTCGCTTCAATCGAAGAGCTAGTGATGGAGGTAGAGCCAATATTCTTGAAGAAGGCGGTACTGTAGAAGGTAAAGTTTACGAAATAACATCTGACGCACTCACTTACTTGAATCGGAGAGAAGGGGTAAACTTAGGCTGTTATCGTCCAACCGTCGTCCAAATAAAGCTGGATGATCAAAGCTTTATTGAAGCACTAACTTTTATCGTCATCGAAAAAGAAGCAGAAATAGCACCACCTGCACACTATTTAGAAGAAATTCTTCGAGGAGGTGAAGGTTTAGTTAGTAAAACCTACTTGAATAGTTTGATAGAAAGGGTTCAAGTATTGGTATCTTAAAAAAGGAGGAATACCATGGGTACAATGACAGCTCAGTTATTAATTGGAAAAGCACATCCGTATGAAGGAGGTATTTACCCTTCTCACTATATGTTTTTATCAGAAAACGGAACAGCAAGTTGGACACTTTATGAGATCAACTCTCCAAATAAACCATCTAAGCCGTATATTGCAAACTGGATTCCAACCGTTGACTACTTGCTTGAAGATGCCATCGTAATGATTGGCCTATATGTAATTAAGGATGAAGAATTAATCGGCTTGGCTAAACGATATATAGCAAATTTTGAAGATACTCAAATCAGGCTCTATGAACATGCCTCAGAACTGGGTTTAGAAAAGTTAAGAGCAAGAGCCAAACAGATTGAGCAGCAATATAAGATAACACTGTCTGGATTCTATGGATCATCGATTCTCAATCAAATTGAAGTTTTGGAAAAGTATCAAATGGAAGTAGAAGTTTGCCTTCCGGTATTTGCAAGAGAGTACTCAGTATGGACGAAGGAGACTGTTGAAAAAGGTTCTTTGAAAAATGCCTGACAATCTATTTACGCAATTCTCCTCACTTAATGTACTTTAAGTGAGGTTTTTTTCGTGAAATTTATATTTTTCTATATAAATAGTTGATCACATTGCCTATTTTGAACTAATTGGAAGAACAGATTACTTCTGTACTATTAGAATGTTGGAGAAACTCCAATTATTCTCCTGTTGAAGAACTTAGAGTTGTATAAAAAAAGACCTTTAAACTAGGTCTATTTGTCGATGCCTTTAAAAGATGATTTTAAACCGTTGTCTTTTTTTCTCTTCTTTTCAATGTAAACCCAAGTGTAATAAAATGCCCAAAACAATAAAGCGACTAAAATTGCATAATGTTTTTGACCTAATGGTAGATAAAAGACTAAAAGAAGAGCAATAAGAACAAATGGTGGTAAAAGTATCGCATATTTTTTCCAGTGCATTCTCTCACTCCCTCATATATAACGATATTTTACCACATAATTACATTTCGACTAACTATTAAGTCAATAACCACAATATGTTATAAAACAGACTTGGGTTAATATAGTCCATTTTTGATTCCCATTGACTCAATTTTTGAATTAACTGATCCATCCTACTAATTAGGTCTTCCTTGCTGTCTGAATTATTTGGTGGAGAATTTAGTTCATCTGGTAACCTTTTTTTATAGGTGGAAACCCTCCTGCTATCAAATGAAGAGGTGGGCTCTTCATTCTTCCTAAAGTGTAAGGGTGGAAGAACGGGGGTTAATCAAGTTAAATATACCCTTTGAAGAATGGAACGGTATTTGGAAATTCAGCTATTACTGCTTGTATTCCAATCTATTATTCCATGAAACTATCAATACCACGTAGAGGAAACTCACAGTATTAACAAAATGTATGACCAGTTATTGATTATTTCTTCATATGAAAAGAGAGCTACTTTTTACTACGATGAACATACCGCGGAATACAAAAGAAAGCGCGCTTTTTGGAAGGAACAAGAATTGACCAAATTAGATTCGTATTTTCAAAAGGTATTGGAGGAAGAAGAATGGCTGATTCACTATGCTATAAAACAGCTTCACATTTATAAAAACAAGGAAGAGTTTTACCAGGAAGGATTGATAGGTTTATGGGAGGCCTATGAACGATTTGATGATTCACGGGGTGTAGCATTCCGGACATTTGCCTGGCGGACCATTCGGGGCAAAATGCTCACTCTGATCGTGAAATCTAAAAAAAGGGAGGACAGACAGGCAGCTTTAACAGAATCCGTTATTGAAATGACAGCTGATCCAAATGTTGAATGTCCCTTTGAGCTAGAAAATCTATTACTATACTGCCATGGTCTAACAGTTCCTCAAAGAAATTGGGTTCTCATGCATTTTATCGAAGGAAAAGGACAAAAGGAAATTTCTGCCGAGCTAAAAGTATCTCTGAACACAGTAAAATCCTGGCGAAAATATGCTCTACAGAAAATACGCAAGAATATCGTGGGACAAAAGGACAGGTAGTGGGACAAAGGGACAGGTACACTGTCCAAAAGTTGAATGCTATATATAAAAGGTATATGGAACCTTTTCTAATGGTCATAGTTAAGTTAATAGAATTATTCTTAGTTGAGATTACATTTCATCCAAGAAGGATTCGGCCTTTATTTTGTTGAAAGTATGGAAAAGGTTTATTTAAGAAGCAGTAATATAGTCCAAACAAGGGAGAGCTTGGAATTGAATGTAATAAATGTGAAAAAACCTAGCATGAAAGAATTTGAAAGTATTATTGCAATTGATCGAGAAGTTATTGGAAACGATAGCAGAACTGAATACATAAAAAAAGGAGTGAAAGAAGAGAGATGCCTAGTTGTTGAGAGTGATAATAAATTAGTGGGATTCTTAATTTTTGAAAGGAATTTCTTTAATTGTAGCTTTATATCATTGGTCATCGTATCGCCAATGGCCAGACGAAGAGGCATAGCAACAGCTTTGATACATCATTTTGTAACGATATCTCCGACCGAAAAGATATTTTCATCAACCAATCAATCAAACAAAGATATGCAAAAAGTATTTGTTGCAAATGGTTTCGTTCAAAGTGGTGTTATTGAAAATTTGGACGAAGGTGACCCTGAAATCATCTATTTTAAATCAAGGCTCTGTTAAACGTTATTGTTGATTTCAACAGCAGATGCTCGCTTTTACGATAGGCTCTGTTAAACGTTGTTGTTGATTTCAGCTGCAGGATGCTCGCTTTCCGCGGGGCGGGTCGGCACTTGCCCCTCATTGTCTCACCTGTCCCGCTGCTCCCGCAGGACTTTGAATATGCTTCCATGAGTTCACACCGCACGAAGGAAATGCGTCAGCATTTTCGAGGAGTCTCGCACCTTCCACTTCAATCAACTTCGTTTGAAAATCAACATTGAGCTTTAACAGAGCCTAATCTTAATAAGATTAAAAATCTAAAGGATAAGAAAGATGGAATTAATCTATAATTACTCTATGTTTTTTCTCTCTAAATACAATTGGATTAATTCAATATCTTTTTTAGACAGGTTATCAATGTCTTCAATTGACTTAATTACTTCTAACACTTTTTTATCGTGAGTCAAATCATTTTTTATATTAAAATAACTTGAAATTGCAGAGGTGAATGTTCCGATTATTCCAATACCAACAAGCATTAATACTACTGCTAATATTCTTCCGAAAGGAGTGGAGGGTGAAAGATCTCCATATCCTACAGTTGTAGTTGTAACAATTGCCCACCAAAGTGCGTCAGGATATGTATTTATTTCTGGTTCTACTAAAATAATTGGAATTGGAACAATAAACAGCATAATAATAGCTACCGTTAGAAGTTTATCTAAACCATTCGTTTTTAAAATACTATAAACTGGTTTGATGAAGTGTGAGCCAATTCCAAGTAATCGAATTATCTTAAAAATACGAACAAATCGTGCTGCTCTAAATATAGAATCAAATGGAATGATAGCAATTAACTCCAATGGATGTTTCTTTACATAAGTCCATTTATTTTTAGACCTTAGAAATCGAAATACATAATCAATAACAAAAATAACCCAAATAATTCGATCATATATAACAAAATGTTCATTATCTGAAAAAGCAAACATTATTGATATGATAACGAGGACAAACATAATAACTTCATATAAAATAGTGTATTGTTTCATATATTCGCCTCCCATGTATAATTCTAAGATTAATTCTGTCTATCTATTATTTCATTATACAGGTAAAACGTTATATATAATGCAAAAAAACATCAACCTAAATGCGTTGATGTGTAAAAGAATTCCCTTTTGTATTAACCTGGTTGAGGCGATAATTAGAGTTTGATTAGCTCTCTTTATGTATTATTAGGCTCCATCAAACTCAAAATTTTTGTGCTATCTGCTCACTCAAATAATTAAAACTTATTCAAATCGATCCGAAAATGTGCATCCCTAGTTTTATCTTCTTCTACTCCAGAATGCACCGAATCATGGACAAGATGTTCATTGATATTAGAAAAATTAGCTTGATTTGATACATACATTATTTCATTTTCTAAATGCTTCTCGTTGGCCATATTGGACACCACCTTATGATTATGAAAAGCTTATGAATTCTCTAGTTACCTATTATTATCCGATAAATAGTGTATTGTAGTATTCAGACATTTAATCGAAAAACTCGCATTTATCAGTATGCTCTATTTATGTTCACTAATACTTCAAGTGGATGATATTTTAGGGGCTCAGTTAAAATTTGTTGTTTGATTTAACTTGGAATAGTACTTAAAATTTGTTCCGGGAATTTTATGATATAGTAATCAAAAACCATATTTATGAGGTGAATATAGCATGAAGATTACACAGGATTTAGCGTATTTAATCATCCGTAAACTAGAAGGGACAATTGATCATTATATCAATATTATTGATGATCAAGGTGTTATTATAGCTAGTACTGATTCTAAACGTCTAGATAGTATACATGTAGGAGCAATGCAAGTACTTCAAAGTAAAGAACCATTAATTATATACGAAAAGGATTTAACTCAATATTCAGGTACAAAGGAAGGTGTTAATTTACCGATAGAATTTATGGACGAGACTATTGGTGTTGTTGGCATTACAGGAGATCCAGATAAATTAATACAACTAACCCAAATGACAAAAATTACGGTTGAACTTATGCTACAGCAAGATTACTTAAAGAAACAAACCCAATTCGAACAACAATTAATGCAATCTTGGGTAATAGAAGTATTCGGTCCGGATCCAGTTAATGAAGAAAAACTATTAAAGCATGCAAAACATTTTTTACATATAGATTTACTACAGGATCATACTGTGATATTAATCGATTTTCCAATACAAGACACGTCCAATAGTTTAGAAGATATGATGAAACTAAATGAAATTCAAGAAGAAATTACTCGATATATTTATTCGGGACTTGAGAATATTACATTCTCAGGAATTACAAATGAGAACCTACTCTTAATTGGGGTTTCGGTAAATCATACAACAACTGAACTTGAAATGGCTGAAAAAGTAGAACGACTATTACAACCAAGAAATAAACAAATGTTTTCGAACTGTAAAATTGCTATTGGTAATAGAAGTAGTTCGATTAAGGGGATACGAAATTCCTACTTTGAAGCAAGACAAAGTATGAAGTTAATGAAGAAATTTGGAATGACTAGTAATATAAGTCATATAGAGGATTGGGGTCTCATTAGGATGCTCGATCAAGTGCCTGAAGATATCAGAAGTGAATTTTTAACAAAGTATCCAATTGGGAATTTACCGATTGATCTACAAGAGACACTTCAAGTTTTAATAGATTCAGATCATAATTTGACTCAGACTGCCAATAAATTGCATATTCATCGGAACACATTAGCATATAGACTTGATAGCATCCATCAACTCATAAAACTAAACCCTAAATCTATAAATGGAATTTCTATGTTAAATGTGTTAGCTATTCTAAAAAGATTATAAGGTTAAAAAAATAAGCATTTGGTCATTTGCACAATTATTTCAATCCTATCAGGGTGGAATCTTTGTGATTTCATCCAATGATATTATTGATTAAATATTGTAAATTATTAGATAAGAATAAATTTTTAAGAAGGTGTTATCAATGAATATTATCATAGCTCCAGACTCATTTAAGGGTAGTTTGACAGCATTAGAAGCCGGAACTATTATTCAAAATGCCTTATTAACTGTCATGCCACTTGCTAATATTGAGGTTTTTCCAATGGCAGATGGTGGGGAGGGGACACTTGATACTCTTTTATTTTCAACAAAAGGAAAACGCTTTCAAGTTGAAGTTACTGGACCTCTAGGTACAAAAGTGACCTCAGAATACGGTGTCTTTGGCGAAGAAAGAACAGTTGTTATCGAAATGGCTAAGATTTCAGGGCTTCCTATGGTACCAGAGAATTTGCGAAATCCATTGAACACAACTACATATGGAATTGGCGAAGTAATAAAAGAAGCAATCAACAATGATTGCCGCAAATTCATTATTGGTTTAGGTGGAAGTGCAACTAATGATGGTGGTCTTGGTATGCTTCAGGCATTAGGGGTGACTTTTCTTGATGAATCGGGAAATGAAGTGGAACCATTCGGCTCTTCTGTACGAAAAGTAACCAAGGTCGATTTTTCAACGATTGATCCTAAAGTGAGAGAGTGTACATTCCAAATTGCTAGTGATGTTGAAAATCCTCTATGTGGCAAAAATGGTGCATCTGCTATTTTCGGACCACAAAAAGGTGCAAGTGAAGACGTTGTCTTGGAACTTGATACTGCATTAGAAACCTATGCTAATTTGATTGAGCAACATTTAAAAGTTAGTCTGCAGAATATTCAAGGAGCAGGTGCAGCTGGTGGATTAGGGTTCGCTTTTTTAACTATTGGAGGTGAAATGATTTCAGGAGCCAGGTTAATAACAGAATCAGTTGGTTTACAAGAGAAAATGGCTCAAGCAGATTTGGTTATTACCGGAGAAGGCCAAAGTGATTATCAAACCTTGTTGGGAAAAGTACCAGGATTCATTGGTAAACTTGCGGAATCACATAATGTAAAAGCGTTTCTTATATCCGGAAGTTTAGGTAAAGGGTATGAGGAACTCTATAAGTATTTTATTAGCTGTGATTCTATTGTAACAGGTCCATTGACTTTACAAGAATGTATAGAAAATGCTGAGGACCTCCTGTTCAAAAAGGCGGTTAACTTGGCAAGAATAATGAAATTGCTCTGTTAAAGCTCCATTGAATGTCCAGCGGGAGCAGCGGGACAGGTGAAACACCGAAGGCGAAAGTGCCGAGTTGGCTCATCGCCTGCCCCAAAGAAAGCGAGCATCCTGCAACTGAAATCAACAACAAAGTTTAACAAAGCCAATTAAATAAAAAGATGTTTGGGGGAAGATGAAATGGAAGGTCCTTTATTGTTTTTAATTATATCAATAGGTGTCGCGTTTATTGTTTTTGCAACTGCTAAATTAAAGCTACATCCGTTTTTGTCCTTATTATTTGGTGCATTTTTGGTAGGTTTATTAGCAGGATTACCTTTAACTACAATTGTTGAATCTATTAATGGTGGTTTTGGTGGGTTAATGGGCTACATCGGTATTGTAATTGTTGCCGGAACCATTATTGGGACCGTTTTAGAAAAATCAGGTGCTGCATTACGAATGGCTGAAGTGGTGCTTCGAGTTGTCGGCGAGAAACGTCCACAACTAGCTATGTCCTTAATAGGTGGAATTGTTAGTATTCCAGTTTTCTGTGATTCAGGTTATGTCATTTTATCTAGCTTAAAAAAATCATTGGCTAGACGTGCTAAGGTTTCTCTTGCATCGATGTCGGTTGCTCTTGCAACTGGACTATATGCCACGCATACTTTAGTACCACCAACACCAGGTCCAATAGCAGCGGCAGGAAATCTAGGTGCTAGCGATTATTTAGGGACTATCATATTATTCGGTTTTATTGTTGCTATACCTACTATTCTAGTTGGATATCTGTGGGCAATGAAAGTAGGCTCTAAGATTCATATAGAAGGAGAAGAAAAATTACAACTTGATTATGAAGATATTGTAAAAGCTTTCGGGAAATTACCTTCTACAACAAAATCTTTTGCGCCAATTGTACTTCCTATTTTATTAATTGGTACAGGATCATTTGTAAAATTCCTTCAATTAGAAGGTGCTTTTGTTGATATACTATTATTCTTGGGTTCACCTTTAGTTGCCCTATTAGTAGGGGTTCTTGCTTCATTCTTCTTAATGCCTAAGTTAAATGAAGAAACATTAACGGGCTGGGTAGGAGATGGGTTAAAGGATGCTTCTATGATTCTTTTGATTACAGGTGCTGGTGGAGCTTTCGGTTCTGTAATTAAAGCAACTCCTGTAGCAGATTTAATTAAGGGATTTGCAGATGGTGGGCTTTTAAGTGGAGCACTTATCTTAATTATTCCATTTATTATTGCAGCTGCCTTAAAAACCGCACAAGGGTCATCAACGGCTGCACTCGTCATTACTTCAACATTAGTAGCACCATTATTACCTGAAATGGGTATTGTAGGTGCTGTACCACTTGCATTAGTTGTAATGGCAATTGGAGCAGGAGCAATGGCCGTAAGCCATGTGAATGACAGTTATTTCTGGGTTGTTAAAGAATTCAGCGGGATGAAAGTAACTGATGCTTATAAGGCACAAACAATGGCAACACTGATGCAAGGTTTGACAGCAATAGTGACGACCATTATTCTTTGGATGATTTTCGTATAATATATAGCCTCAGTGATAGCTCGATGTAGATTTCTAAAAGAAGTTGATCGTAGTGGAGAAGGTAGGTTTTTCAAAATCGTGAATACAATCAGTCTAACTTCTACGAAAAAGTGAGCATTCTGATGTGGAAATTAACAACCACGTTTAACAGATCCTATCAATAAAAAAACAGGCTTCCAGTTTTGTTGGAAGCCTGTTTTGTGTTTCTATGAAAATGCGGCAATAATAATTCCCATTACCGTTAATGATACGATGTGATACCCAGCACTAATAAAGTAAAGTGTGAAGTTACGTCCTTCAAAAAAAGTAGGAGATAACTCTCTCATCGATGCTACGCCAAGTCCTGCTAATATTCCGATTAATGCTCCATCAGCAAGGCTAGGTGTATCAAAAAGTTGAATAAGTAATGACAATACATATGCAGTGATTAAAGCTGCGATCATGGTAATCGCATATCCAATATTTGCGCCTGACTTGTTCAGTTCTTCCATTGTTTTGCCAATTGCAGCAAGCCATTTCTTCCCAAAAAAGAGAGGGGAATACCAGAGCATACCAATAACGGTATTAGCAACTACTGACAGGATAATAGCGATCATACTTACATCAAGAAAGTTCATGAGTTTCTTCCTTCCATTAGTAACTAGTTTGAAGGTAGTATAACACGGTATAACTAGATTGTCAGGATAGGACTCTCTAAAGTTTGGGGATGCAATGGATTTTCTAAAAGCTTGTTCCACTAGTATTTCGTTGCTTATGATAAGTTAAATTACGTAACAAAAAATCCCTAGACAACTTCTCTAGGAATCAACGGTCGATTTCTCTATTTGGTTCATAATTGGTATCGGAAAATAGTCTTTGTAATTCTGACTTACTTAAATCACGCCAATGACCAATCGGGAGACGATCTAATTTGATATTCATAATTCGAATGCGTTGCAGTTTTTTTACTGTATATCC
>JBFILZ010000093.1:0-10613 GCA_041611945.1 Bacillus sp. (in: firmicutes) | reverse complement strand
TAAAAACTGCTTTAGTAGTAGTTTTACTCATTATAATTTCTTTAATTCTTTATTATGGGGTAAGAGGATAACTACTAATGGATATTGGTCAAGGTAATTATTTTCCATAAAACTAAACATTAATCAATTTTTGTATGTAAGAAAGCGCTTAGGAAAGAAAAAGGGGGAAAATAAAACTTCTATTAGATCAGGTGAAGTGAATAAAATTTAATCCCTAAAACTTAAATTAACAAGCTAAATATAACAAAACGAACTATGTAGAAAAGAAGTAGAATCAATAAAAAAACCCAATTCCATGAAAGTGGAGTAAGAAACAATAGAGTCTTTACGGGTAAAAAATAATTAAAGATAGAATTCGGATAGTCGTTCGGTGCAAGTTGCTATCTTAAACCCATTTCCATTTAATAATAAAGTAGAAAAATTTAAAATAAGATTGCTAACATGCTTATTAGAGGGCACCTATAATTAAAATATTTTTCGAACAAGATGCTTATTCGAAACAAACGAAGGAGGATATGCATGGCTACTAAAAAGAAGACTCGCTTGTTAATGAGAACTATTATCTTAGTCGTTATCACTGGTGCAATCGCTTATACAATCTATAACAATGCAACCAAGGAACGAAGTGGATTATTACAAATAGGGAATGTCGCACCAAATTTTACATTAATTGATTTAAATGGCCATGAACATAGACTATCTGACTACAAAGGACAAGGCGTGTTTATTAACTTTTGGGGGACATGGTGCAAGCCGTGTGAAAAAGAATTTCCACTAATAGAAAAACACTATCAAACCTACAAAGATCAGGGCGTACAAGTTCTGGCAGTTAATATAGCACAATCCGACCTCGAAGTAAGAAAATACGCTGAACAACGAAATCTAACGTTTCCTATTGTCATAGACAAAACCAAGAGTGTAATGGAAGCATATAATATTAATCCTCTGCCGACAACGATTCTTGTCAATTCAAATGGAATAATTGTGAAAATAATTACGGGTGAGATGACTGACGAAGATATTATGAGCAACATGGAGCAAATTCAGCCATAGTAACACCTACTTTATTTATATGTCTTCTGCCTCTTCTTTGAGTTAAAGATATATATGAATATGGAAGTTCCCAAAACTACCACAATAAGCTGGAGAAGTTCGCAAGACGATACTCTCTCAAGGTTTTTTATTCTACTTAAGGGGTATATTTGGAGAAACGACAACCAATCAATTACATCATTTTGGCTAGTGTTAACTATGGACTAAAATGAAAATTAAACGGGTTGTTTGGAGGTGAGGAAATGACTAAGTACAAAAAAAATAGTATTACCCTAATAGGAGCTGTAGGGTTAGGGACCGGGGTCATGATTAGTGCAGGGATATTTGCACTTTTAGGTCAAGTTGCTGTTCTAGCGGGGACTTGGTTTCCACTTATATTTATTATAGGGGGAATTGTAACTGCATTTAGTGCATATTCGTATATAAAAATGAGTAATGAATTCCCATCAGCTGGCGGAATCGGTATGTTTCTGGTTAAGGCATATGGAAAAGGAACTGTAACTGCATCTGCAGCACTTTTGATGGCTTTTTCAATGGTAATTAATCAGAGCTTGGTAGCAAGAACATTTGGTACATATACATTGCAACTGTTTAATTTCGGTGAATTAAGTTTCCTAATTCCACTTTTAGGTGTGGGATTATTGACCTTTGCTTTTCTCGTCAATATAATGGGGAATCGTTTTATCCAAACCTTTACTTCCATCATGTCTCTTTTAAAAATTATTGGGTTATCGGTGTTTGCAATTGCTGCATTATGGGTTGTTGGCTTTTCTTTTGATGGAGCCCAAGGAGGGGGAGGAGTGTTATCCCAACCTACCATAGTGAGTTACGTTGCATCAGTAGCTTTGACGATTCTTGCATTTAAAGGCTTCACTACAATTACTAATAGCGGGTCGGAGATTGTGAAACCAAAGAAGAACGTTGGAAGAGCAATCATGATTTCTATTGTAATCAGCTTAATTGTCTATATGTTATTAGCATGGGCTGTTTCAAGTAATCTTCCTTTGAATAGGATTATTGAAACAAAGGACTACGCTCTAGCTGAGGCTGCCAGACCTGCTCTTGGCAAGTATGGAGTATGGTTTACCGTACTGATTGCAATTATTGCAACCATTTCAGGGATTATTGCGAGTGTGTTTGCTGTTTCGCGAATGCTTGCAATGCTTACAGATATGAAGCTGATTCCACATAAACACTTTGGTATGCCTGGGTCTATTCAAAAGCATACTCTCGTTTATACAATTGTTAGTGCAATGTTGCTGACCATTTTTTTCGACTTAAGCAGAATTGCATCTATGGGGGCTATTCTTTATTTGGTTATGGATATGATAATTCATTGGGGAGTTTTCAAGCATTTGCGAAAAAAAGTTAAAGCAAACCCAATTATCGTTATGACAGCACTCATTTTTGATGGGATTGTACTTACAGCATTCCTCTGGGTTAAAATAAATTCTGATCTTCTAATCGTCGTTTTATCTATTCTCTTTATCGTGGTGATTTTTATTGGAGAGCGAAAATTCCTTAGCCGAAATGCTGAATAGTCATCACTGTTTATTTAAAAATAACCTCTAGCAACTCCTAGAAGCCAAGAACTAAATAATCACAAATCTGGGTTAAGCAAAGCAATAAAAATCTGCTTACAAGTAAGTTTGATAAATTCCGTGAAAATAATCTAAATTAAAAAGACCTTTTGTAAGTTCAATGAACTACAAAAGGTTTTTTTAATTTACTACCTGTTTCTTAAGTGCATATTACTGGGCATTAACAATCGAACCTTATTTCTTAAAGGTTGAACTGATGTAATATGCGTAATATACAGCATAAATTAAAAAAGAAAATGGTTCTTCATACTTTCTACAAACTTTTAAATTATTATTGAGAAGTCAAAAAAAGAATAAGTTGGTGATTTCTGTTGTATGGATTTTTCAGTCAAATAAGCAATAGTATTATGCAACCTTTTTTAGCTATTTCTAACAACTTTCTAGGGGTTCCTATTTTATTTGCTTTATTGCTGGGAATTGTTGGAGCCATGGCTCCTTGTCAGTTCACGGGAAATATTGGTGCCATTACTCTATACGGAAATAAGTCTCTTCAAAAAAAAATTGCATGGACTGATGTTTTATTTTTCACTTTGGGAAAGGTAGTTGTATTCACGGGGTTAGGATTACTAGTATGGATGTTAGGGAATGAATTCGAGTCAAGGCTTACACTGTACTTTCCTTGGTTTAGAAAAGTAATTGGTCCGTTGTTTATCATTGTCGGTATTTTCATGTTGGGCCTGATTAAGATGAAAGGGACACTAACATTACTAGAGATACCAAAAAGGTTTTTCAAAGAAGGAAAATTGGGTTCGTTTTTAATGGGGATTAGCTTTTCGTTAGGTTTTTGCCCAACGATGTTTGTCTTGTTCTTTGTCACGTTAATGCCCGTAGTTCTCTCCACACCATATGGAGCTGTTTTACCAAGTTTGTTTGCCATAGGAACTTCTTTGCCACTATTCATAGCAATGTTTTTAATTTGGTATTATGGGGCAAGTGGAGCAATTATGAAAAAAGGAAAAAAGGTTGGTTTTATTGTCCAAAGAGTTTCAGGATTAATTTTAGTACTGTTGGGTATCTTGGACACTATTACTTATTGGACCATATAAAGTCTCATTCTACTTCTTCATGAAGTATTTGAAAAATAACTAATGATGAAGAGGCAATGTAAATGAAGATTATTAGTATCTTATTAATTACAATTATTGGATTAACTATTTCTTATCCGATGGATATTGTGATAGCTCATAATGGACTTGATGAACAAGTAGACATGAAGGAAATATATAATCAATGGAACTTCATGATGGCGGGAACATTGATTGTAATTTTAACTGCTTATGTCTATAAGTTTAAAGAAGATGGAGATTTTATAAAGAAATTTTCGTTCTTTTTCTCAGCTTTAGTTGTTTTATATATCGCTATAGGTACTCCCCTTCACATACTCGGAGATTATTACTTGTTTAGTGCCCATATGTTAGAACAATCTCTCGTCTATATTGGGTTTCCACCTTTACTTTTATTAGGTTTACCTAAAAGGTTTATTGCACCCATAATTCAGTTAGGTTTGAGAATGAAAGTGTTCAAATTTATAAAATATCCATTAATCCCCTTGTTTTTGTTCAATGTTTTATTTTCTTTTTACCATATTCCACTATTATTTAATACGATTATTGCTAACAATGTTCTGCATAACTTAACACACATTATTTTGACATTGAGTGCTTTTGCAATGTGGATTCCACTAATACCGATAGTAAAAGAAGTGGATACATTGTCAGAGATTCAGAAGATTGGATATATTTTTGCAGCAGGGATTCTACTTACCCCTGCTTGCGCATTAATCATTTTTACGAATCAACCATTTTACACCATCTATATAGACGCTCCACAATTATTTGCTGCTCTTCCACCTCTAGAAGATCAAAAAACAGGTGGTATTATAATGAAAGTTATCCAAGAAATTGTATATGGAACTATTATTGGCTATGTTTTCAATAAGTGGGCTAGGAAAGAAAGAGTGAATGATATTGATGAGCTACCAATTAATCGGTTATAAGGGAAGTGGATTAGTGGAAATTAAAGAAGAAGTAGTGGATAGGAAAGCTGAAGTATTCAGTGTGCTTATTAGTTCCGTTATAAAATGTTCCAATTTCTTTAAAACCTCTATAGCAAGAATTACTATAATGAACCGGACGAAGACTAATGAAGTGGAATAGCGTAGTACTTAAATTAAGTGCTAGTATACTCCTTTTGGTATTGGTGATTTTACTCCCACTCGGTTTTGTTGTAAATCAAATTTTTTCAAGTTTTTATTTTAACGAAGTGGAAGAACAATTGAATGAAGCGTCAGAACGTTATGCAAAATCGATTGATTCTTTAGACGAACAGAAACTTGAGATCTTTGAATTGTTAGCCTCAGTTACAGAACAGGAAATCGTTATTACAAATGAACAGGGTACTATTGTTGCGAACTCTGGGGTGCCAAGTTTATCGATAGGGGACAATATCCGTCAAGGTATAATGAACGAGCTGGAAAATAATATAGTTATTCAAAGTGAATTTTACGATGATGTAAATAATAGTCGTTATTTGAGAATAGGTAAACCAATCTTTTCAGGTGATGAGCTAATCGGGGGAGTCTTTGTTCTGGCTTCTGTCGAGGACTTGTACCAATCACTGGCGTTGATAAAAAGGTTCATAACTTTAGCAGGAATTGGGGCTGTTTTCTTAGCACTTGGCTTTACCTTCATCTTGTCACGAA
Organism: Bacillus sp. (in: firmicutes); assembly: GCA_041611945.1. GTDB lineage: Bacteria > Bacillota > Bacilli > Bacillales > SA4 > Bacillus_BS. Next base: position 5,258 of record JBFILZ010000093.1, on the reverse strand, counting down.
GATTATCAAACCCTCTTCTAGAAATAGAAAAAGCAACTCGTAAAATAGCGACTGGAGATTTAAATACTAGGGTTCCAATCGGTTCAAACGATGAAATTGGCTCCCTTGCAACAGCTGTAAATGATTTAGCCGTCGAACTTCATCGGTATCGTTCCAACAGGAGAGAGTTTTTAGCTAACATTTCGCAAGAACTACAAACGCCGATTACGTATCGAGAAGGTTATGCAAATGCATTAAAAAATAGTCTGTATCAAAGTGAGGAAGAAAAACTGGAGTACTTACAAATCATACAGATGGAAGCAGGAAGAATGTCCAATTTGGTTAGAGATTTATTTGAGTTAGCTAAAATGGAGGAAGGAAAGATTGCTTTAGTTATTGAGGAAGTTGATTTGGTTGAAGTGGTGGAAAATGTATTACTTAAGACAAGAATGAAAGCACAAGCCAAAGGAATACAATTGGAGTTTAGTCAACCGTATGACTTGCCAAGTATAAATGCTGATGGGTTAAGGATGGAACAGATTCTCATGAATTTGATTGAGAATGCCATTAGATATACTGAGAATGGACAAGTGACAATACAACTACTCACCAGTATCTCCGACACTATAAAGATGAGGGTAGAAGATACAGGAATCGGAATTCCCCCAAAGGATGTACCTTATTTATTTGAGCGCTTCTATCGAGTTGAGAAATCAAGATCTAGAGAATTTGGTGGCACCGGACTTGGATTGGCTATTGTGAAACAACTTGTTGAACTGCAAGGGGGAACCATTAAGGTAACTAGTGAAGTTGGAAATGGGACATGTTTTGAACTGGAATTTCCAATCGCAAAGGGGGAGAACATTGAATAGGATTGAGTTCTTTTTTGCAGGCTTATTAATCGTTATCGGAATTATGTGCTTAACGATGTCTGGAACCTTAATGATGAATCAAGGAATGGGCGAATATTTAAAAATGTTTACTCAAATATGCTTATGGATGGGAATTCCCCTTATTTTAGTAAGTGTATCTTATGTAATCTATAGAAAAAAGAGGAGATAATGTTATGAAGTTAACGTCACTATTTACATCTTTGATTGTCCTTTTATATACTGTTCCAGTTCGTGTGTGGGCACATGGAACAGAAACGGAACACAGCCAAGAAACTGCAGGTAATGATTTGGTTTCCACCGGGATAATAATTTCGCTAGTTTCATTGGTTTTGGGAGTCATTACATGGTTGTTAATTAAAAACCTTTTAGAGAAAGTAAACGTAAAAAACCAAGCAGGTAGAAGCAAAAGAGATCGGTTGAAGAAGTGGTTAAGAATTAGCCAATGGGTTTTTGCTGTTTCAATCTTATTCCTTTGTATAACAGTAATTTTTGCAGCGTTAAGTGGCAATGGACTAGAAAATACAAGTGAAATGGAACATGAAGATGAAAATGAAGTTGAGTTGATGCATATCCACGGGTTAGGCATTACAAATCAAGGTTCTGAAATTTACGTTCCAGCTCATGATGGCTTAAAAGTTTTTAAAGAAGGTATTTGGAGTAATGCAAAAGGTGAAAAACATGACTACATGGGCTTTTCCATGGTTGATGATGGTTTTTACAGTAGTGGACATCCAGGAGCAGGCGCATCTTTAAAAAATCCTTTTGGCGTCGTGAAAACGACTGATATGGGTATTAGTCTAGAAATGTTGGATCTCTATCAAGAAGTAGATTTTCATGGAATGGCAGTGGGATATAATACACATGCGATTTATGTATTGAATCCAGAAGCAAATTCACGAATGGATGAAGCAGGTTTATATTATTCGACAGATGATACAAAAACATGGACAAGAAGTGAAATGACTGGTTTGCAGGGTCCAATATTTGCACTAGCAGTACATCCTACAAATGAAGCAATTGTCGCACTGGGAACTGGTGAGGGAGTATTTCTCTCAAATGACTTCGGACAATCCTTTGATTCAGTTTCAGATTCTCCGACTACGGCAGTTGCATTTTCTGCAAAAGGTGAATTATTTGCAGGAAGTGCTTCTGATAAGGTTTCACTATTAAAATTTGATCAAGAAACAAATAAACAGATTAACATTTCAATCCCATCGCTAAGCGAGGAAAATACAGTAAACTATATCGTAGTCAATCCAAAAAATGAAACGAAAATCACATTTTCAACAATGGAAAAAGATATATATATAACCGAAAATTCTGGTGAAAGTTGGATTCAAATTGCTAAAAAAGGCACAGGGCTTAATATGGAAACATTCGCTGAATAGAAGTTTTTCTTTCTTTAATCAAAGCTAGGTTAAGAACTTTTAGATTTAGAATACGTTCCATGAAAATGGCAACCGACATCTGGTTGCCATTTTTCGCCTAACCCCGTCCATTCAACAAATAAGGAATCTAAGCTGCGATAAGATAAAGTGCTAAGAAATTAATTTATTTTCCATAAGTAATCGAACTTTGAGGATTAATTTAGGGGTGTTATGGTTTGAGTGTCAATGGTAAATCAATTATCAAGACAAGTATCTTGATTGGACTTGCAGCGATTATAGCCTATGCATTATATAATAATTTTTTGGATATCAAGAATAGTGGAAACGTTGTTGCCTCAGGTGACCAAGCGCCTGATTTTCAACTAACAACCCTTGAAGGAGAAACTGTAAAACTAAGTGATTACAAAGGGCAGGGCGTATTTTTAAACTTCTGGGCTTCCTATTGTCCGCCATGTAAAGAAGAAATGCCATATATGCAAAGTCATTATGAAGTATTTAAGGATAAGGGAGTTGTAATTTTAGCAATAAATATCGGAGAGCCTAAACATGTCGTGGAAAGTTTTGTTTCGGAGAATGGATTCACATTTCCTATTCTTCTTGACCCTAACCAAGAAGTAGTAAATTCATATGGTGTAGTAGCAATTCCAGTTAGTTTTCTTATTGATGAAAATGGAAAAGTAGTTGATCGAATCACCGCCAGTTTAACAGAGTCTCAGATAGCGGAGTATATGAAACTAATTTTGCCGGAATGATTATGATGAATAATAGGGCTATCCTTGAACAAACTTAACGGGGTATTTGATTTTAGTAGATGAGTGGAATCGTATGTGAATATAGATAGCATCATGTCGAATTACTAATGAGTTATTTTGGAAGAAGAGAGCCGTAATGAAAGGTTTTTAATCATGATTTAGGTAGTCTGAAGGAGGAAGCGAATTTTGAGGGTAGTACATAAATTTTCTGTTTTAGTCGCTTTAACGTTGATCTATACGCTGTTACCAAATACCACCGGGTTTGCTCACTCGACTTTAGAACAAACGTTTCCGTCAGAAGGAGATCAGCTAACAGAGAGTCCGAATACCATAGAATTTTGGTTTCAGGATCCTGTCGTATTACATCATGAATCGATTCAGTTAAAGGACAATTCTGGAAAGCAAATTGAATTAGAACAAACCATGGTAGAAGCCGAGGATAAAACTCACATAATCAGTAGATTGACTAAAAACCTACCACCGGGACGCTATGTGGCAAGAGTCAGTGTAATCGCGTTAGATGGTTTCGTCATCAATGAAGATATCAGTTTCATGGTTGTTAAACCTGAAAGTGTCCAGATTGATGATAATTTGAAAATCCTGAACCATTCTCCTCGTGATGGAGAGATTGTAATCGACTCTCCTCAAAAACTGGATCTCTGGTTTAATCAACCCTCCGAAATAACCGCTATTGGGGTTTTTGATGATAATCAACAGTCAATTAGGACAACAGAACCTTTTGTCGATCCTGAAGATCCTAATCATTTGGTCGTGGAATTTAATGAAGAATTACCTAAAGGTACATATCAAGTAACGTGGTATGCACGACCCATCAATGTAGATGAGCAGAACCAGCCAGATATCCTCGATGTGTATTACTTTGCTGTTGATCAGTTTACCCCGATTATACAACCAAATTTGGAGGAATCCACAAGTTCTTTTTGGTTTGAGAGTATGGGATTAAAACAAGTAGGCTACTGGTTATTGTTTATGGGAGTTTCCATATTATTTGGAGATGCGTTCTTCAGAACTATCATTCGGAAAAAACACAACTTCGAAAACCGGAAGAAGCTATCCCTTGCTGTCTTACTTCTTGTTATGATAGGTGTTGCACTTATTTTGAGAGATCAAAAAAATGAATTGGAAAGCCTCTCGTTCACGCAATTTCTATCCTTAAAGTTTGTTTGGATACCATTGTTGCAAGTTGGAATGTTAACCATAGGAATCTTTTTAAACAATGCTAAAATATTCTTTTTTGGTATTCCTTTATTACTTTTACCCTTAATTACCGGGCATGCAGCGTATCCTCGTTATGGGGGTTATTTATCGATCATGATAAGTGCAGTGCACTTAGTGGCAGCCTCGATTTGGATTGGTGGCCTATTTGGAATAATCACGATACCGCGTAAAGAAAACATGAAGGAATTTATACAATCTACCCTATTGGTAATTTCTAAATGGGCACTAATCAGTCTATTGGTCATTATAGGGACAGGATTATATATGGCTAATCAATACGTTCCCTCGTTTTCAATCGACAGTTATTTAAAGAGTGAGTGGGGGAAAGCCATTGCCATCAAAATAGGCTTGACTCTAGTAATAGTAATAATTGGGTTCTATCAAAGAAGGGCAATTAGCAAATTAACTATTGAGAATGTAGCTAAAATTGTCAATACAGTTCGTGTAGAAATAGTCTATGCAGTTCTTATTCTACTGTTTGCCTCTATCCTGGTCGTATCAACACCGGGAGCAGCTGAACGAGGGATATACCCATCATCAGTAGAAAAGGAAAACGTCCATTTAAGAGTTGATTTTTCTCCTTTGAATCCAGGGTTAAATGTCTTAACCATGAATTTCGGAGATGAAGAAATTAAGGAAGTTGAAGTTACTTTATCTATGCCTCCTAACTACCAGGTAAACTATAATGCTTTCAAGCTTAAGGATGGAGTATTTAAACTGACCGGGAATCTCCTGCATGCTGCTGGAACAATGGATATGAAGGTGGATGCAACAAAGACTAATGGAGAAAAAATCGAGTTTCCTTTTAGAATCGTGGTACCAGGGGAAATGAGATTTAATGAATAATTGATTCGTTCAGGTTTAAGTACTGAAGTATTCTTAGTTATCAGAAGTAACGTAATAGATTTATTAATTAGTTTGATAGAAGGAGTGACAGGAGTGGAAGATATAAACTTTTTATTAGCCTTTGCAGCAGGGGTGTTATCTTTCATTTCCCCTTGTTGTCT
>JBFILZ010000092.1:0-10691 GCA_041611945.1 Bacillus sp. (in: firmicutes) | reverse complement strand
TTACGAAACGAAGGAAAACCCTTGGTTTTCTTGTTCTTTTTCCAATCAGAGTAGCGAGAAAAAGCTAGTTTTCTAGCTTCCTGTTTTAGTGTTGTTGGCAACTCAAAATGACCGATTCGTTTATCAAGTTCTGAAGCTTTTAATTTTGGTTCTTCTCGCTTTGTTTGAACAGCTACATTGCATGCGTTTGAAAATTCACTTCGCATGAATTCGTACATTTCAAGTTTCGTTTTGGTCGGTTCAAACAAAGGAATCTTAATGGAAATCGTCGGCATTTTAAGTCACCCCCTACTATTTTCATAAGATTATCTTACCAAACAGAACACCAGTTTGTCTTTTAAAAAGCTTTTTAATTTCAAAAAAAAGCGATTCATCTCCACCTACCGCTGACGCGCTTGAGGAAGGAGTCTTCTCTCCCAAAACCGATAAAAAGGAATATTTACAAAAAAACATGGGGATTATTATAAAGGGAGGTGGTGATTTTCATGGAAAATGACTTTAAGAAAAAGGAAGATAATCCTTTTAATACTCCGTTAAACCCACAAATGACTATGACTACAGGGTTTGATCATTTTAGCGAATCAAATCTGGGTAATTCGGTTGATGAACACCTATCAGTTGAAGAAGGTAATGAAGTCATTGCCGAGAAGGAAATATCTCAAGTTTATAATAATTCCTAATCTTAATAAAGTGATTTTTCTTATTATAGAAAAATCACTTTATTATTTTTTTGTAATTTTCTGAAAAATAACTTTTATTTTCTATTTAATTGTCTTAATATGATAATGAATAAAAAAATTCCAGAGAGGAGTAACACATTTGAACAAATCACTTTTAACAGAATATGAAATTAGTTCTTACACGATGGCAGTATTACCAGAGGTAACGGAGAATGGCTTATATTCAAGGGTCATGGAAATGGATACTGATTTTCTCGTGAAAATGAAACCTATCGATATTATCGAAAAAAGCTGTCGTTTTTTTGGGAGTAGCTTGAAAGGTAGACGTGAAGGAACTAAAGAAATTATGGGAATTACTCATAAAGCTCCTATTGTCATTGACCCCACTAACTACATTTATTTTTTCCCTACTTTGTCCCCAAATCGTCCACAATGCGCATGGATCTCCCATTCCTTTGTCCAAAACATTCAATCATGTGAATATGATGATACAATACTCGTATTCTCAAATCAAAAGAGTATTCAATTACCTGTTTCTAAAGGATCGTTAGAAAATCAGCTTTACCGTACAGCACAGCTTATAACTACCTTATCAAAGAGAATTGAGCCTGCTACTAGAAAGACATCTTTTCTTGCCACATCACATCTTCGTCAAAGAGAGATTAGATGAAACTAGGTTCTTGTTTGCATTAGATATTTTTCCATAATTGATTGTACATTGTTGCGGATTTTCGGATTAAAGTAGTTATGGTATTCCTCATAACCTTTGTATATGAACAAAAATGAGGTGAATGTATCATCTCGGCTCATTTGTGCGGCTTTCATTTTCTTCTTCTTCAACTCTTGTTTGAGAATGGTTAAGTCGCGTTGTATATGATACATGGATTCTTCAATACACCTAATGTATGGTTGTTTTAACTTGAATGGGGCATGTTGAATAATCGACATGTCTCGTTGAAACACAGTTAGAGCCATTGGTAAAAATAGAGATTGCTCTAGTATTTCTCGATCATCATCTGGTATGTGTGTCAAGTTCATCCCCTCCTAAATATAGAACGTTTGTTCTGTTTATATATATCATAAATAACCATTATAATAATTGCAAGTTTAAAATTTATTTTTGAAAGGAAAGGGAAAATATTTCTATTGTCGAAATATTTATATTAAAGGAAATGAAGGATGTGTATCGACAGTATGAGCAAAAAAAGAGGAATTGAACCAACAGATTTATATAAATTAAAATCAGTTAATAATCCATTGTTTTCTCCAAAAGGTGGTTTATTTCTCTTTACTCAAACCGAGATGAATGAAGAAGATAGAAAATATTACTCCCACCTATTTGTATCAAGTAACGATGGGGAGGATGTTAGGCAATTTACATACGGAAAAGTGAGAGATACCCAGCCCTCCTGGTCCCCAGATGGAGAAAATATTGCTTTTTTATCCAAAAGAACTGAACAGACAGAAGTCTATGTAATGAACCATCATGGCGGGGAGGCACGTCAAGTTACCAATACAGCTAACGGAGTTACTCAGTATGTTTGGTCCCCTGATGGCACAAAAATCCTTATCTCGCTATCAATAAGTCAAAATGCAGAGAAGAGAAAAGATGAAGAAAAGAAACAGCTCGAGCCACTAGTTATCGACAGACTTTTCTATAAGTCTGATGCCAGTGGATTATTAGATGATAAACTCACTCAGTTGGCGATTGTTGATATTCAAACAGGTGAGACTTCAGTTCTAACAGATGGTAAATATAATTATTCAATCGGAAGTTGGTCACCTGATTGTCAATATATCACTCTATTTTCTAACCCATCTGAACAAGCTGATTATGAGTTAATGACAGATGTATACCTATTGAATTTAGAAAGTAAAACATTGGAAAGGATTACAAATGGGGGAGAGTTTAGTTTGGCGACATGGTCTCCAAACGGTGAATACCTAAGTTTTATTGGGCATTATAAAGAATTCAAGTCGGCTACCTTGTCAAAAATTTGGACGTATAAAATTCAGACAGAAGAATTAGTGTGCTTAACAGCAGAATGGGATGTTCAAATTACTGATGTTGCCGTTGGCGATTTTCATATGGATAGTTTTGAACGTGGGTTGATTTGGACAGAGGATAACAAGGGATTCTACTTTTTAGCGAGTGACCAAGGGAGTACCTCTATTTATTATGGAAACATTGAAGGACTCATGTATCCCGTTGTTCTAGGAGACCATCATGTGTATTCGTTTACTGTCGATGTACGTAATCACCAAGCTGTAGCGGGAATAAGTACATCTCAACATCCAGGTGATTTGTATTGGATTAATTTACATACTGGTGAACAGAAACGGATTACTTTTGTAAATGATGAGATCTTAATGGATATTGAACTAGTAGAGGCTGAATCACTGACTTTTAAAGCGAAGGATGGATTGGATATTCATGGCTGGATTATGAAACCATCCGGCTTACAAGCAGGACAAAAAATTCCGCTTGTTCTCGAAATACATGGCGGTCCACATGCCATGTATGCAAATACGTATTTCCATGAATTTCAAATGCTCGTAGCTAAAGGGTTTGCTGTCTTGTTTACAAATCCAAGGGGAAGTGATGGTTACGGTCAATTATTTGTTGATTCGGTAAGAGGAGATTACGGTGGTAAGGATTATTTGGATGTCATGTCTGCAGTTGACTATGCTCTAGAAACCTATGAATATCTTGATGAAGATAGGCTTGGTGTCACTGGTGGAAGCTATGGTGGCTTTATGACGAATTGGATTGTTGGACATACAAATCGTTTTAAGGCAGCTGTAACCCAGAGAAGTATTTGTAATTGGGTTAGTTTCTATGGTGTTAGTGATATTGGTTACTTTTTTTCTGAATGGGAAGTATTAAGAGGAGACACATATGACACAGATAGACTTTGGAAACATTCACCCATTAAATATGCGAAAGACATCAATACTCCACTTTTAATTCTACATAGTGAAAATGATTATCGATGTCCAATTGAGCAAGCAGAACAACTTTATATTACATTAAAGCACCAAAAGAAAAATACGAAATTCGTTCGATTTCCAAGTTCAAACCATGATTTATCAAGAAGTGGAAATCTTAGTTTACGAATACATCGCCTTGAACAAATTGCACAATGGTTTGAAGACTATCTATAAGAAAAAGGTAAGAGATATAAAGAAGCAAGACGCGTGAATATTGAACTTCCTCACTAATGAAGAGAAGATGAGTGTTTGAAAAAGAGAGCTATAGAGATACTTAACTTAAACAGTTTTCTATTGTTATTATTTTCTGAACCTTTCATCTTCTTATCTTTTTGTTTCATGTACTATTGGTGTACAATAATTGTAATAACAGACAAGCTTAGGAGAATGTTTCTCATGGACATAGAGTCTTTACATCAGTTATGGTCATATATACAAGTTTTTTTCACCTTAGAAAATATAAAGGAGATCATGAAGGAATATCGAGATCTAGGCCCCATACCAGGAATTTTACTTCCTATGTCAGAAGCAATATTTCCGTTTTTACCTTTGGTTGTGTTCGTAGTGGCGAATGCGGCAGCCTTTGGTCTGTGGGTTGGTTTTCTCTATTCTTGGCTTGGAGCAAGTTTAGGAGCGATAATCGTATTTTTAGTTATGCGTAAACTTGGCCAAAAACCCTTTTTTGAATTTTTAAGTAAGAATAATCAAGTGCAAAAATTAATGGGGTGGATTGAACGTAAAGGTTTCGGACCGTTGTTTCTTCTCCTTTGCTTTCCATTTTCACCCTCAACCGTAATAAATGTTGTTGCAGGACTTTCGAAGGTGAGTATTTCACAATTTGTGTTAGCTGTTTTAACAGGGAAAATGGTGATGATTTTAATTATTAGCTTTATAGGATATGATATACAGTCATTGTTACAGAAACCTATCAGCACAGCACTTGTTGTAGTAGCAATTTTCATTTTATGGTATATCGGTAAAAGAGTTGAACTATATTTAAATACAAAAGATAGAAACAGTCAGGGAAAGAGAGTTGGGGAACAGTAGTGAAAACTAATTTATCACTTCAGGTGCTTAGCTGGCTAAAACCAATTGCGATCGGGATTGTCATTGCCTTTGTATTACGTATGTTTTTTTTCTCAAGTTATTATGTGGAAGGAAGCTCAATGAAACCAACGTTACAAGACGGAAACTTGTTGGTAATCAATAAAATAGGGCTTCAATTTAGTGAAATAAAAAGGTTTGATGTTATTGTGTTTCATGCTAATGAGGAAGAGGATTATGTGAAACGTGTAATTGGTATTCCGGGAGATCGATTATCATATCAAAATAATCAACTATATGTAAATGATTTGCTTGTTAAAGAAACATTTTTTAATGGCTCTAACTCAACGTTTGAAGGAGATCGACTTATAGAAGATTTCGATTTACTTGAAAAAACTGGAGTAGAGACTGTACCAGAGGGGCATTTATTTGTCATTGGAGACAACCGTCTTGGAAGTTATGACAGCCGACAATTCGGATTTATTAAAATTGATCAGGTGGTTGGGAAGGTAAACCTTCGCTATTATCCTTTTCATTTGTTAGACTTTTCTTTCTAAAAGTTGAGAACAGTTTTGGATAAAGCTACTAGTTTTATACTATTATAAAATAGATTGTGGAGTTTAATTTTCTAGACTAAGGTGTGATTAGGATGACTTCTACTCTAATTCTTCAAACGAAATTAATTCCACCAAGTATAAAAGACGATATTTTACGGCGTCCTTCTATCACGAAGAAGTTACAGGAAATTCTAAATACCCCCCTAACTATCGTGCATTCAGGTCCTGGTTATGGGAAAAGTACGGCCGTTTCTACTTATTTATCAGACAGAGGCAAACCATTTTGTTGGTACAGTCTAACTAGTTATGATGATGAGTTGATCCCATTTTTGACTTATTTTATTCATTCGATTAAAGGGCAAGTTGCTAGTTTTGGAGATGAGTTATTAAAGTTTCTAAACACTATGAATCGTTATGCTCGCATTGAAGAAATCCGAAGCATAAGTTCAATGATTGTGAACGAAATTGTGTCTTTAAAAAAGGAAATCATCCTGATAATCGACGATTTCCACCTTGTGCAACACTCGAGTCAAATTGAAGACTGGATTCTTTGGTTGATTGAGAACATGCCTTCAAATCTAAGGCTTGTTTTATTAAGTAGAACACGACCTGGGTGGGGAATAATTAGTTCCCTTAAACTTAAAGGTACCTTACTCGAAATAAAGGAAGTTGATTTGATTTTTTCAAAAGAGGATATGGAAGCATGGTTCACGGATGTATATAGCCTGGATCTAAATGAAGATGAGATACGTCAAATTTACCAACTAACTGAGGGGTGGATAATAGCCCTGCAGATGGTTATCCAGCAGTTAGGTTATCATCGAGATATCTCTAGATTACTAAAAAACAAACACTCCTCTATGGAAGATTTATTTCAATTTTTGGCGATGGAGGTAGTAGTTAAACAGCCTCCAATGATTCAGCAGTTTTTAGAACAAACGTGTATTTTTGATGAATTAACACCGGATCTTTGTAATGAAGTCTTAGGTATTTCAGGATCCAAGGAAATGCTTGAGTTAATTCTACAAAAGAACCTCTTTTTACAATCAATTGGACAAAATCAATTCAGATATCATTCTTTGTTTAAGGAATTTTTAGAACAGCAGCTAAGGGAACAAACACCAAAGTATAAACAACTCCATAGACGAGCATCTGAATTTTATCGAAAAAGCCATCAATTAGAGCTAGCAATCTATCACTTAGAGCAATTGAATGAGTATGATGAAGTTGCATATCTATTAAATGAACATGGTGAAACACTGATACAGCACGGAAAACTTGACAGTTTATTAGAACGTCTTCAAAGAGTATCTAAGACGCAGAGGGATAGGTATTATCGACTCTATTTTTTACTTGGTGAGGTTTTTAGATACCAATGCTTATATAAAGAAGCGGAGGAAAATTACCAAAAGGCAATAGTACTCGCGAATGGAGTAGGAGATTTAGATGGTGAGGTTAAAGCGCTACAGGGTCAAGTTAATCTATACTTAGATACTATTTCACCAGTAAAAGCAGATCGCTTACTTCAGCGAGCGATTGAAATTATGGAAAAGAATGAAAGCGCTTCACTTGTTGAAAAGGCCAAATTATACTGTTTAATGGCGGAAAATTTAGTCAATGCAGGACAAGCAAAAAAAGCAGAAAAATGGTTTGAAAAGGCTATGGAAAATCATGTTCTAGAAGATATTGGCAACCTTGAAGCAAGGCTAAAACTGCGCACGGGCCACTTGCATGAAGCGAAACGAACACTGCAAGGAAAGAAAAAATTTGATTTAAGTGATACCCATTCACACCTTCAACAATCTCACCGTGAAACCAATCTATTGCTTTCTTTAATAGAATGTTTTATCGGTAAGGCTGAGCATGCAAAGGAACTAGCTGAAACTGGAATTCAAGAAGGAATAAAATACAAAGCCCCATTTGTTGAAGCTTGTGGTTGGATCCGAATGGGTCATGCTGTTCAGTTAATTGATAGATATGACTCGGTCCTTGCAAAAAAATGTTATAACACAGCGTTAGATATGATGGAAAACCTTGATGTTCCAAGGGGTAAAGCAGAACCCTTAATGGGTTTATGTATGTTATATGGAGCAGACGGGGCATACGAAAAAGCAATGGCAATAGGGAAACAAGCATTGGAGGAAACAAATAGAGTTAATGACTTATGGCTTTCTGCCTGTATTCAATTGTGCATATCTATTACATGTATTGAAGCCGCACGATATCAGGAAGCAGAAGAATGGCTGACGAAGGTACTTGATCAATTTTTATTTTGTGGAGATCAATACGGGGTATGTATGACCTATCTTTGGAAGTCATTTTTGTATCAAAAAGTAAAAAGAAACTCCCATTTTCAAGATGCATTTACGAATTTTCTTAATTATGTACAGATAGGTAATTATGAATTTATTCTTACTAACCGAACAATATTTGGACCAAGAGATTTACAGACTATTACACCACTTCTAATTGATGCACAGGCAATAGGAATTCAAAGGCAATATGTTACATCGTTATTAAACGAACAAGGATTCAATAATGTTGAAAGTCATCCAGGATATACACTTAAAATTCAAACGCTTGGTCGCTTTCGAGTTTGGATAGGCGGTAAGGAAGTACGTGAGAAGGAATGGCAACGGATAAAGGCGAGAGAGCTATTTGAATTATTTATTACAAAACGGCACACTTATTTGCAAAAGGAAACTATCTTCTCGAGTGTTTGGCCAGAGATAGATGATAAGGCAGCCTCTAGAGATTTTAAAGTGGCATTCAATGCTTTGAATAAAGCGATTGAACCGGATAGAAAAGCAAGAAGTAATCCTTTCTTCTTTCATAGAGATGGAGGTTCATATGGACTAAGCCCTAAAGCTAGTATTTACCTAGACTCCGAAGAATTTGAACGTTGGATTCGAGCGGGATTAACGGAGAGAGATTATGAGAAAGCGATCAGCTTTTTGAAAAAAGGTTTGGAGCTATATGAAGGAGATTATTTACCAGAGCGGCGTTATGAGGATTGGTGCATTGTTGAACGTGAGAGATTACAAGTTTATTACTTGCGGGGTGCTGAAAAAATGGCTCAGCTATCTGTAAAAGGAATGAACTATGATGATGCTATCCAATGGTGTGAAAATATTTTAGTAAAGGATAGTACATGGGAGGAAGCATATCGACTTCTTATGTTTTGCTTTTATCAAAAAAATAACCGTCCACAAGCGATGAGATGGTACCAAAAATGCTGTGCAAATCTTGAAGCTGAACTTGGAGTAAAGCCCTTGGAGCCAACTAGACAGATGTTTGAGATGATTACGAAGATGAGTTAGTTTAGTGCTCGTAAATTCTCTATATTGTAACTCATTTGTAACTGGCAACATTTAAGATACAAGTAACGTTTCCACGTGATGGGGATGTAACTAAAAAGGGGGAAATTACATGGGTAAAAAGACATTGCACGGATTGTTTCCGTTCATGCTTGCATTTCTTCTTCTATTATCTGCATGCGGTGGTTCAGGTACGGTTACAAAGGAAAATGAGGGGGCGTCATCCGGAAAAACAGATAGTGAAGAACCTAAAGTTGAAGTGAAAGAAACTATCAAAATTGGTGTGTTAGCATCTTTGACTGGCGCGCTAGAAGTCTATGGAAAGCAATCCGTAAAAGGATTTGAACTAGGATTGGACTATGCGACAGGTGGAACGATGGAAGTAAATGGGCATCCAATTGAATTTATTGTTGAGGACACGGAAACGAAACCAGAGGTCGCTATTCAGAAAGCTACTAAACTTCTAGAGGAAGATAAAGTAGACTTTCTAGTTGGTTCATCAAGCTCAGGAGATACACTTGCTGTACTTCCATTAGCTGAGGAGTATGAGACAGTGATGGTAGTTGAGCCGGCAGTTGCGGATAGCATTACAGGTTCTCAATGGAATAAATACATTTTTAGAACATCACGAAACTCTTCCCAAGATGCGGTAGCGGGTGCAGCAGCAATTGCAAGTAACGGAGTAAAAATTGCTACGTTGGCTCCGGACTCATCTTTTGGACAAGATGGAATTGCAGCCTTTAAAGAAGCAGCGATAAAGCTTGGTGCTGAAATCGTACATGAGGAATTTGCAGATCCAGCAGCTACAGACTTCACTTCGAATATCCAAAAAATCGTAGAATCAAAGCCGGATTATTTATTTGTTGTTTGGGCAGGGGCAAATTCACCTTGGAATCAAATTTCAGATATGAAAGTGCAAGAAAAGGGTATTAAAATTTCAACTGGTGCACCTAATATCGCTGCACTATCCACGATGAGTGCACTAGTGGGTATGGAAGGATTCACGGTTTACTATCACACACTTCCCAATAATGATGTGAACAAATGGCTAGTTGACGAACATAAGAAACGCTTTAATGGTGAAGTTCCAGATTTATTTACACCAGGCGGAATGAGTGCTGCTATTGCTGTGGTAGAAGCAATTAAGAAAACAGAAGGAAAGACTGATGCAGATACATTAATCACAGCAATGGAAGGTATGAGCTTTAATACGCCTAAAGGGAAGATGACGTTCAGACCAGAAGATCATCAAGCTATGCAATCACTGTATGCGATTAGACTTGAGATGGTTGAAGGTGTTGATTATCCTGTTCCAGTGTTAATGCGAGAGCTTTCTCCAGAAGAAACAGCTCCACCTGTAAGAAATAAGTAAGGAAATAAGAGGAACTTTTGGTACATACCTTAAGTTCCTTTTTTTCTAAGGAACGATGTGAAAACTGCTTTGATTAACCTCAAAAATAGCAGAAAACAATCAAACAGAAAAAAACAATAAATCATAATGAGAAGGTGAAAAGAATGGAGAGCAGCATCATCGAAACAAAAAACTTAACGATCACTTTTGGGGGACATACTGCTGTAAATGACGTTAACTTCACAATACCTCCCAAGCATTTTAAATCAATTATTGGTCCCAATGGAGCTGGAAAGACAACTTTTTTTAATTTATTAAGTGGACAACTGTTGCCTACAAAAGGTGAAGTGTTTTTCAAAGGCGAAAATATTACCAAATTATCCCCAACAAAAAGAGCGAGAAGAGGTATTGGTCGTTCCTTTCAAATCACGAATGTGTTCCCGAATTTAACCGTTTTAGAAAATGTTCGATTAGCAGTTCAATCAAAAAAGGGTGTTTTTTACAATTTTTACTCCCACTTTCATTCTTTATCTGCTCTTGAAGAGGAGGCATTTGAATTACTTAGGAAGGTTCTTCTGGAGAAAAAAGCCAGTTCTTTTGCTAAAAATCTTACACACGGTGAGAAGAGAAAGCTAGAAATTGCTATGCTGTTAGCGCTTGATACAGAAGTTATTCTTCTTGATGAACCTACTGCGGGGATGTCAATCGAGGAGGTACCTACGATTCTTGAGGTAATTCGGCAAATTAAAGA
>JBFILZ010000091.1:0-10719 GCA_041611945.1 Bacillus sp. (in: firmicutes) | reverse complement strand
CTCACCGCACGAAGGAAATGCGGGAGTATTTTCGAGGAGTCTCGCGTTCTTCCACTTCGATCACTGCTAAAGAAATATATTGCTTATTTTCATACCTCATGGTGCAAAATTGTTTTGCATGAAGGTCTCTGTTAAAGCTCACTGTTGATTTTCAACAACAAAGTTTAACAGAACTTAATAATAGGATAATAAATAAAGTCCTGCTACAATGGCAGGACTTTATTTTAGCTTATTAAACCCATGCAGCTCCAACAATAATTAACAAGATAAATAACACAACAATTAATACAAAGCTGTTACCTTGGTTATAGTTTGGCTGGCTGTACCCATATCCACATCCGTACATTTAATGTCACCTCCACAAACAATGTACTATTAACTTATGTTATAAGGTAAGTGGATGACAGGGCAAATGCCTAGAGTGCATGGTTTTTTAAAAAGTTAACTTTGGTAAACGTGTATTTTCATCTTTTCATCAGGATTTGTTTTCCTAGGTTCGAGCGCACATTCGTTTCAAAAATCTTCGCTTATTCCAATACGTAGCTCGAACAGCCCCAAAAAGTATTCAATCCAAACCCAGAGTTTATCAATTACTCTTACTTTTTAAAAATAATTGGTATCTATTTTACGAAATGCTTTTTTAAGATTTTGACAAGATGATGGTATGCTTGAAAATTTCTACACATCATTTAGTCATTAATTTTTTTTATTCAAAAATTCATTAAATAAATCAGCTATATAGCTAGCCTCATCTTCTTTAAAATAGAAAATCATTTCGTCTTCTAATTCTTCTTCATCATATTTCATAATGGTATGACGGTAGAGTGCGCCATCTCCGGTCTCTATGTCACGACCAAGCCGTAAATGAATAGAATATTCATCTCTGCCTTCATCTTCAATATGCAAATGCTTATCATTTGAAATCCATTCGATTGTTTCCTTAAGAACTTCAATGTCATCACCAACGAATTCGGGCCCATCAGTATCTCGATCTTCATCATTGTCAATGACTTCTTCATAGAATTCTTCGTCAAGATCAACCCCAAGATCATCCATTAACTCGCCATCTTCAATATCACCAATATATTCGTGGAAAGTAGCATGAATATATCCTAAGAGCTCATCAACATCCATAAATAGAATCTTTGATTGAATATCTAGGTCTTCATGATAATAGAACGAGTAAAATTCCTGATTTTTTGGATCGAAGCTAATAATACAAAAATCTTCTACATCATCTAAAGTCTGAATTGAAAAAATAAACTCAGGGTGAAATGTTGTAGTATTTGTATCAAATAGAATTTCAAAATCATCAAACGTTTCACATAAATCTGGCAACCCAATTCGAACTGCATTCTCCATTCGGTGATACCATTCTAAACCCATGAAAAACCCTCCTTATTATTAAAGTCTTTACTATCATTCCCATTTCAGGGAAAAGAAATAATAAAATAATTAAGAATGAGACCTTTTTTATGTGTATCACTTTGATGAAAGAGGAATTATATGAGATAATGGTTAAAAGGATCCTACATAAAAAGGTGGGAAGAATATGAAAAGTAAAAATAAGTACCAAGTTGATGAAAGAGTAACGTTAAAACTTACTGGTGAGACAGTAACGATCACTCAGTTTCAATATGTAGCTAACATGAAGCGATACTCATACACATTGAAAGAACATCCACAATCCTTTTATTTCGAAGAAGAAATTGAGTCTATCAAAGAATAAAGAATCTCTCTTTTCTGAGAGGTTTTTTATTTTGCTTGGATCACCGCCCGATCCGCAAAAAGCGAACATCCTGCACCTGAAATCAACAGCAAAGTTTAACACAGCCTAGCAAATAAACATAATGAAATAAAAATATACGATTTTTCGTAGAGAACAGAAACATAGCGTTATATAAGAAGAGACCATGTAGTTTGAAATGATCTATCTAGGTGTGCCTTTGAAAAGAGGCATGCTTGAAAAATTCATTTAAATGCATAGTACTCTTTTTTTTTGCTCTGATCAAGCTTCTAATGGATTTTACAAACAGTTGATTGAAGTGAGTTTCAACGAGCATATTCAATGTCCAGCGGGAGCAGAAGGCTATCTGAGACACTGCTGAATGCGCAAGTGCCGATTCGCCCTGAGGGAAGTGAGTATCTTGTCCGTGTAGTTGAAATCAACATTAATGTTTAACGGATCTTTATTACAAATGGGATATAGACCATGAATTCAATCTAATTATTTGTTTTGAAAATATATAATTTTCTGAATTCATATTGACAATTCATTAGATTCTAGCTATCCTTTATCTATATATAACAATAAAATAGTATATCGCTTTAAAAACGTAACACATAAAATTTATATTAAGTATGAAATTTATATTCAGGAGGATACTCATTATGATTCTGCATGAAATCGAGACAGCTAGCCGTAATGAAATTGAAAAAGTTCAACTTGCAAATCTTCAAGAAACAGTTGTAAACGTTTACAATAATGTTGCTTTTTATAAGAAAGCATTTGATGACTTACAAGTGTCACCCAAGGATATTCAATCATTAAGAGATATAATGAGACTTCCATTTACAGTTAAAAAGGATTTGCGAAACCATTATCCATTCGGACTTTTCGCCGTCGATCAAAATAAACTTGTTAGAGTTCATGCTTCATCTGGAACAAGTGGAAAACCAACTGTTGTTGGCTATACAAAAACTGATATAAAAAATTGGGCAGAAATAGTAGCTAGAGCAATTGTTATTGCAGGTGGAGAACCAGGAGGATTTTTACATAATGCTTATGGCTATGGCTTATTTACAGGTGGGTTAGGTTTACATTACGGTAGTGAGGAACTTGGTATGGTGACTGTCCCTGTCTCTGGTGGGAATACGGATAGGCAAATTAATTTAATCATGGACTTTAAGCCTTTAGTAATATGTGCGACACCATCATATATTCTAAATATTGCTGAAAGAATGATTGAACTTGGGATTGATCCAAGAGGTACATCCCTTAAATTCGGAATATTTGGAGCAGAACCTTGGTCAGAAGAGATGAGACAAACAATTGAAGAGAAAATGGGTATCAAGGCATGTGATATATATGGTTTAAGTGAAGTAATCGGACCTGGTGTATCGGTGGAATGCCATGAGGCTCAAGATGGGCTTCATATTGCTGAGGACCACTTCCTGGTAGAAGTAATAGATCCAGATACACTTGAACCATTGCCAGAAGGGGAAACAGGTGAACTAGTCTTTACAAGTTTAACGAAGGAAGCATTTCCAGTTATCCGGTATAGAACAGGTGATATTGCTTCGATTACCAAAAAAAAGTGTAAGTGTGGCCGTACAACAATTAGAATGTCACGAGTTAAAGGGCGAATAGATGATATGCTCATTATCCGTGGAGTAAATGTATTTCCTTCAGAAATTGAACACTTTTTATTGGCCATAGACGGAATCGTTCCTCATTACCAGCTTCATTTGGATAAAAAGGGGACTTTGTTAAACGTAGAACTTCAAGTAGAGATAGATGAATTTTTTTATCATAATGTCGGTGGGGACATGGAACATCAAGAAATCGGTAAACTGAAAAGAACAATTCAAAACGTAATGAAGAGCAATTGCCTAGTCTCTATGGATGTAAAGGTGCATGCCCCTAAGATGATTCCAAGGTCAGAAGGTAAAGCAGTTCGTGTGGTCGATTTATCCAAGGAAAGAATGGAAATATAAACAATCATAAAAATAATGAAATTTTCTATTTATTTAATATGAAAACAAAGGTGTCGTTGTTTTTTTGTTATACAAAATGAACTTCTGAGGGTGAATGAAATGAGTGAGTCACTTCAATATTTAATATCGGGTCTTACTATTGGGAGTATATACGCTATAGTGGCACTGGGATTTGTCACCATTTATAGTGTTACAAAGGTAATAAATCTTGCGCAAGGAGAATTTGTCATGCTTGGAGGGATGACTATGTTTTCCTTAGTAGGAGCAGGACTCCCTTATTATCTTTCATTTATATTAACAATCTTGATTGTTGTAACGATTGGTTGGCTCTTTGAATTAATTATTATTCGAAGAGCAAAGGGAGCAGACGCTTTAAGTTTAATTATATTAACAATCGGAGCAGCCATTTTTATGCGTGGAATTGCTAGTATGATATGGGGGAAAGACTCAATAAAAGTGGAACCGTTTACAAATGATGAACCGATTAATATAGCAGGTGCATACATTACTCCTCAAAGTGTGTGGGTCATGGTTTTCATGCTCGTAATTGTTGCTATTCTATATGTGCTCATGAATAAAACCATGATTGGTAAAGCTTTTAGAGCATGCTCTGTCAATCCATTAGCCGCAAGATTAATGGCTATTAGTCCAAAAAAGATGTCATCCTTCTCATTTGCTCTAAGTGCAGGGTTAGGTGCTCTCGCTGGATTAGTCATTGCACCGATTCTTTTTCCTTCCTATGACATGGGTATTATGCTTGGGATTAAGGGATTCTCGGCTAGTATTTTAGGTGGACTCGGAAGTGCACCTGGTGCTGTTTTTGGAGGTCTTTTATTAGGTGTTATAGAATCACTTGGAGCAGGTTACATAAGCTCAGGAATGAAGGATGCCATAGCATTTGGTTTTGTGCTCATGATCCTATTAATTAGACCATATGGTTTACTAGGAGAAAAGAATGTTGGAAAAGGAGGTCTTTAGAATGATGACCAGAGGTGTCCAGAAAATGAGTTGGAAGGGTATTTCCTTCTTCTCATTATTCATACTTGTTTTACCCTTTTTCTTTACAACATCATTCTTTTTGACGAAAGCAACATTTTCTGGAATTTATACTATTGTTGCTGTTGGTCTTGGATTGCTGATGGGGTTTGCTGGTCAAATCTCATTAGGACAAGCAGCTTTTTATGGAGTGGGAGCATATACAACTGCCATTTTAACGGCTTCATATGGATGGAGTCCTTGGATAACATTACTTCTATCTCTAGCAGTTCCCGGGATTATAGCTTTTATACTAGGACAAACAATGGCAAGACTTCATGGGTATTATTTAGCAATGGCCACACTCGCCTTTGGAATTATCATCCAAGTCCTTTTAGTAGAATGGAAAAGTATCACAAAAGGTGCATCAGGCTTTTATGGGATTCCAAAGCTAGAGCTATTCGGCTTTACGTTTAAACAAGGTCTGTCATTCTATTATCTCGTTTGGTTTTTTGCCATCATAGTTATTATTCTATCCTTAAATATTATCCATTCTCGGATTGGGAGAGCACTTCGTTCTATCCATGATAGTGAAGTTGCGTCTAGTGCAATGGGGGTTGATACTGGGAAATATAAAATGCAAATATTTGTAGTTAGTGCTATGTTTGCAGGTCTTGCTGGTTGGCTCTTTGCACATATGTCCTTTAGTATATCTCCTGGTTCATTTAGTTTGGATTCTTCCATTCTATTTTTAGCAATGGTGGTATTAGGAGGTTCCTCTAGTGTATGGGGGGCAGTAACAGGTGCGCTATTAATTAGTGTAATAAATTTACTTGTGCATACATTAGGACAACACGTAACTTTTATCACTAGTGATTTTGAACATGTGTTGTATGGGTTTATTTTAATGATTATTGTTATTTTCCTACCTCAAGGTATCTTTCCAGCAATAGCACCTAAGGTCGCACGCTATATTAAACAAAAAAGAGTGAAAAAGTTAACTATTCCATCAAAACCTGTGAAGGAGGATCAGCATGTCTAATATTCTTGAAGTGGAAAATGTCTCAAAACGCTTCGGAGGTATTGTGGCTAATAAAGATGTTACCTTTGCAATTGAGAAAGGTCAGATTACTGGTTTAATAGGTCCGAATGGGGCAGGTAAAAGCACAATGTTTAATATGGTTTCTGCTGTATTTCCTCCATCTGATGGGAAGATTATTTTTAATGGAAAAAGAATAGAGTCTCTACCTTCATACAAGATTGCACCTCTTGGAATTGCTAGAACGTTTCAAAACATCCAAGTGTTTAAGAAAATGACAGTAATTGAAAACGTAATGGTGGGTTTACACACAAGAACCACTTCTGGAATCTTAAGCGCGGCGTTAAGGCTTGCGGGTACAAAAAGGGATGAACTATTCATTTATGAAAAAGCGTGGACCATTCTTGAACAAATTGGAATTGATGATATTTGTGATGTAGAAGCTGGTAGTCTTCCTTTAGGTAAACTAAGATTACTAGAATTAGCAAGGGCGCTAGCTACTGAACCAAAGCTTCTCCTATTGGATGAAATTGCTGCAGGCCTTAACCATAACGAAACTCAAGAAATGGGAGAATTAATTAAAAGAATTAGAGATTACGGAGTATCTATTTTTGTAGTTGAGCATGACATGGATTTAGTGATGAGCATTTGTGATAAAGTGATTGTCCTTGATCAGGGTGAAAAGATAGGAGAAGGAACTCCGAAAGAAGTGCAGAACAACCCTCGGGTCATTGAAGCGTACTTAGGTGCTAGTGATGGAGAGGAGGTAATAGTTTGAACAACTTATTAGAACTAAAAAATGTGTCTTTCCAATACGGACCGATTCAGGCATTACATGAAGTGAGTTTACAAGTGAAAAAAGGAGAAATTGTTGCATTACTGGGGGCAAATGGGGCAGGAAAGACTACATTATTAAAAAATATATCAGGACTTTTAAAACCCTCCCAAGGCGAAATAACATTTAATGAGGAACTCATCACAAACCTGGATGCTGAAAAAATTGTCCGGAAAAAACTTATACAAGTACCTGAACATAGACAAATATTTACTACATTAACAGTGTTAGAAAATTTGTATTTAGGTGCCTATCATCACTATAAAAAATCGGGTAAAAGAGAAATCAATGAAAGCATTGAAAGAGTCTTTAACCTATTTCCAATTCTGAAAGAACGAAAAGAGCAACTTGGCGGTACATTATCAGGTGGACAACAACAAATGCTTGCAATTGCAAGAGCCGTTATGGCTAAACCTGATCTTTTGTTACTAGATGAACCGTCTCTTGGACTCGCACCTTTAATCGTAAAAGAAGTTTTGAACTATGTAAAAAGTTTAAGAGATGAATTCGGAGTGACAGTCTTACTTATTGAACAAAATGTAGTGGCCTCTCTCAAAATCGCTGACCGAGGCTATGTCATGAGCCATGGGACAATTATAAAGGAAGGTGCTTCAAAAGCCCTTCTACATGATCAAGAAGTGAAGGAAGCATTCTTGGGTCACACAATTAGCTAACCAATGAATTAACCGCATTCAACCGCGTTTAAGAATAATATATATAAATCGAGGGGGATTTTCATTGAAAAAGATTCATTTACTGTTGTTGGTTTTAATCGTAGCAACTGCGTTAGTAGCATGTAACAATTCAACATCTGGAGATGGTGAACCGAAAGTATACAAAATTGGAGCTATTTACTCAAAAACTGGTCCAGCTAGCCCGCTAGGAGAACCTGAGTGGAATGCTACAGAATTATTAGTGAAACAAATAAATGATAATGGTGGTATTAATGGTGTTCCAATTGAAGTCATTTTAGCTGATGACGAGTCGAAACAAGAAAAAGCTGTGGAAGAAATGAATCGTCTCATTAATGACGAAAACGTACTAGCAATTCTCGGTACAACGACAAGTGGTCCATCGTTAGCCATGAAAGGGATCGCCATGGATAATGAAGTGCCAGTAATATCGGCGGGTGCAAGTGTAGCAATCGTATCACCAGCCGAAGAATCTACTTGGATTTTTAAAACACCTCACTCTGATGCACACGCCGCTGAACGTGTATTTATGTATCTCAATGCAGCTGGGTTGGATAAAGTAGCTATTTTAGCTGACTCGAATGCATTTGGGGCAAGTGGTGTTCAGCAACTAGAAGCTCTAAAAGGTGATTATGGAATTCAAGTTGTTGCGAATGAATCCTATAATACAGCGGATGCTGATATGAAGACGCAGCTTACAAAAATAGGAAAATCAGGTGCTGAAGCCGTTATCGTATGGGGTACTAACCCAGGACCTGCGATTATTGCAAAAAACATGAAAGAACTAAATATGAAGTTACCTTTTATCGGAAGTCATGGAATAGCAAACCAATCGTTTATTGAACTTGCGGGTGCTGCAGCAGAAGGTGTAGTTATTCCAACAGGAAAATTATTATTTCCAACACAAATCCCTACTACTGATCCGCAATTTAGTGTGATTAAAGGGTTTTATGATGATTATACAGCTGCATATGACAGCGAACCAACAAACTTTGGCTCTTATGGATTTGACAATATTATGCTAGTGGTAGAAGCCTTAAAAGCAGGTGCTACTGATCGTATTGCAATTCGTGATTACTTAGAAAACGACATAAAAGACTATGTTGGGGCTACAGGAATATTCACATTCAGTGCGAAAGATCACAATGGATTAAAGGCTGATAGTATGGTATTAGCCGAAGTTAAAGACGGTAAATGGTCATATAAAAAATAAGGAACTAGAAAAGGCATTTATCGCAAAATCGGTGAATGCCTTTTCATATAGACAAGGAGGTTTTGAGTTTGGTAAAAGATGCAATAATAGAAAAAGTATCAAAAGACCCATACGCACAGCTTTTAGGTATAGACATTGTTGAAGTGAATGAAGGTAAAGCGATCGTGAAGATGCAAGTAAAGGAGACTATGCTCAATTTTCACGGAGCAGCAAATGGTGGCATGATTTTTTCATTAGCTGATGTAGCATTTGCAATAGCGAGTAACTCTTATGGAAAGACAGCTGTAGGAATAAACGTAACAATAAATTATATGAAAGCAGGATTATCAGGAGATTTTCTAACTGCAACAGCGGTAGAAGTATCCAAAAATCATAAACTAGGATTATACCAAATGACCGTAATAAATCAAGATGGGGAGCTTTTAGCACAAGCAGAAGGAATGGTTTATAGAAAGAATGAGGAATTTGCTTAATTTCAAATAGTGAAGAGGATAGCGGTTATTACGCTATCCTCTGCTTAGTTATTATAATACGTTTTACTGTTGATTTAGGAATGGTAAGCTACTAGTAAAAAGGGGTGAAACAATGGAACAGCCTATAGCAGTTGTAACAGGATCATCAAGTGGTTTTGGACTTGAAATCTGCTTAGAAATGGCAAGACGAGGCTACTTTGTCATTGCAACTATGAGGGACACTATGAAGAGAACGAAGCTTATGAATTTAGCAACAGAACAAAGTCTTGATACCCTAATTGATATTCAAACTTTAGATGTAACAAACCATAATTCAATTAAGGCATGGAGTCAATATATGGATAAAATTGGAAGTGTTGAAGTTCTCATTAATAATGCAGGTTTTGCTAGAGGTGGATTTGTTGAAGAAATACCCATAGGTGAGTACCGGGACCAATTTGAAACGAATTTCTTTGGAGTGGTAGCTGTAACACAGGTTATTATACCAATGATGCGGAAAGCGAGAAAAGGAAAAATCATCAATGTTAGTAGTATTAGCGGACGAATTGCATTTCCGGGAATTTCCCCGTATGTTGCATCCAAGCATGCACTAGAAGGTTGGAGTGAATCACTTAGGCTAGAGATGAAGCCGTTTGGAATTGATGTTGTCACTGTTGAACCAGGATCTTTTCAAACAAGTATTTGGTCAACAGGGAAATTTGTAACAGAAAGATCATTACGTCCAGATTCACCCTATATTCAAATGACGCGAAAGATTGAAAATTACATAGAAAAGGGTGTACCTAATTATGATGACCCAACCCTTGTCTCAAGATTAATTGGAGACATTGCCCAAGAAGAAGGGTCGAACTTCCGATATCCAATTGGTAAAGGTGTTAGAATGTCCATTTTCTTGAAAAACACTTTGCCATGGAAGTTGTGGGAGAAACTTATCTTAAAAAAACTGACTTGATACAAAGACCTACTATTTGATTCATTGAAGTCAAAGTAGTTTTTCTTTTATTAAAAAGGGTATAGTATAGTAAACAGATAAACAAAAAGGGAGTATGATACGATGGCTAAAAATTATCAGGAAATTCCAAAAGATGTTATTGAAACACTAAAAAAAGAGGTTATTGTATCTCTAATTACAATTACACCTGAAAACATTGCACAAGTAAGTGCTGTATCTTGGCTACTACCAAGCGAAGATGGAAAAAAAGTCGCGATAGCAGTAGGACATAAGGGATCCAGCATTTCGAATCTTCAACAAAATTCGAATGTGTCCCTTGGCTTCTTTGCAAACGAAACATACTTCTCCATACAAGGTACAGCATCTATTTCTGAAATTATCGAGAAAACGATGAAGTATCGGGTCATTACTGTAGATGTAAAAGAAGTGGAAGATGTTATATTTTACGGAGGTAAAGTGGTTCAAGAGCCTACATATGAAAAAACATATGATGCGGCACTAGCTACCAAGCTTGACAATGAGGTTCATGAACTCTTAATGGAATACATAAAGTAGAGAAGGTGATTGACACCTTCTCTTTTTGTTTTGCGTTATCTGCTCACTCAAATAATTAAAACTTATTCAAATCGATCCGAAAATGTGCATCCCTAGTTTTATCTTCTTCTACTCCAGAATGCACCGAATCATGGACAAGATGTTCATTGAAATTAGAAAAATTAGCTTGATTTGATACATACATTATTTCATTTTCTAAATGCTTCTCGTTGGCCATATTGGACACCACCTTATGATTATGAAAAGCTTATGAATTCTCTAGTTACCT
>JBFILZ010000090.1:0-10784 GCA_041611945.1 Bacillus sp. (in: firmicutes) | reverse complement strand
TCTGTTAAGGCAATCAATCGGTGGAATATGAAGGAAGTATGGAATGCATTAAGAAAATCTGATGGACTTATTAGCGGTGGTGGAAGTCTACTGCAAGACAAAACAGGTTGGAGGAGTATCCCATACTATACAGCAATCATTCAAATGGCTAAATTCCTTCGGAAACCAGTATTTATATATGCGCAAGGAATGGGACCGATTGAAAAGAGCAGTAGTAAAACAATCGTTCGTTTAGCGGTAAGGAACACAAGTATTACTGTCCGGGATAAGGCGTCCGAACAATTGTTGAAACGATTGGGAGTGAAGGACAAAATTGAAATTGTCCCTGATCCTGTGTTAGGAATTGCTCGGAATTCAGACATGATTCCAAAAGTGGAAGGATGGAATCCATCCGAAAAAACACTAATTGTATCGGTTCGAGATTGGACAACCTCATATCCTTATAAAGTTCAACTTAGTAAGGCACTTGACGAGATTGCCACCCAATCTATTCAGATATTATTTTTACCGATGCATGGTAAACATGATGAAGTGACATCCGTTGAACTGGCAAGCATGATGAAAAACAAAGCATTTATTGCAAATTATGATCTTACAATTGAAGAAAAAATCAATATTATTGGTGCATCAAGTTTATTACTTGGAATGAGACTCCATGCTTTAATTTTTGCTGCAGTTGTGGGAACTCCTTTTGTTGCACTATCCTATGATCCTAAGATTGATGCTTTTGTTGAAATTAGCGGCCAAGCTCTAGCTGGTGATGTAAACGAAGGGAATTGGACAGAAGAGAGCTTAATTGAATTACTAATTCAAAAGTTGGACTCTGTTGGAGATGATAAAGCAAAATTACTTGAAAGAATACAGAAAGAGATAGAAAAAGCGCAACAAACAGCTGCTAAGGCGATACAATATTTTAATGAAAATAGTCGTTAAATGACGACTATTTTTTTGTGTGGTTTGAACTACCTAGTAGAATAGTAACTATTTCTATTAACCTCACAAATTGGAACAATATTATGGTATATTCGACAAAGACAGATAGATTATTACTTGAGGGGATGAATAGTAGTGCAAAGGATTTTTATATTACTTGTCGTGATGTTGGTAACGTTGCAATGTACGACTATTTATACATATGGAGCAGAGGCTTCCGTTTTTAATGATGTAATTTCAGAGAAAAAGGTAAATGTTTCGCCAGGGGTTATTCACGAACAGACAAATTTCCAAACCGGGTCTATGAACCAAGCTGTAAATCTCTTGGATATTAACTTGAATGATGCCTATACAAAAATGGAAATAAATGTACCGAATCCAATGAATCTCTTAAACTATACTTCAACAATGGCGAAACAAAATAATGTAAGTGGACATCGTGTCATTGGTGCAACAAATGCTTCATTCTATTTAGGAAATGGTTCTCCTGCAAATCTATTAGCATTAAATAATGAGATAATGAATTTCGGGATACTAGGTGAGAGCTTTGAAAGTCCAACCCAACAGCCTTATGCCTTTGGTATATCAAAAACAGGAGTAGCGATAGTAGATCGCTATTCTACTAATTTATCATTTACAATTAATGGTAAAAATTATCCGATTGATCAAATGAACAATCAACGTTCAACTAATCGGACGATCGTATATACACCATTAAAAAGTACGACAGGTACCAATGAATGGGGAACAGAGATTATTGTAACGAATGCATCAAAGAGCACAAAGAATATTCGCTTTGGTGACCGGATTTCTGGGGTTGTCTCAAGAGTGACAAAATACGGAGTTGAGAAAAATTCACCCATTCCAACTGATGGTTTTGTTATTTCAGTTCAGAACAAAGAGTTAGGAGCCGAACTAAGTAAGATACAACCAGGACAATTACTAGAAATCCAAGTGAACATTGATGAAAAATGGCAGGATGCACAGTTTATTCTTGCAGCCGGGCCATTGTTAGTGAAAGATGGAAAAGTAAATATATCGATGCCAACAACTTCAACCTTTGCAAATCTTCGCAGTCCGCGTACAGCGATTGCAGTGGATGCGACAGGTAAGCGTGTATTTTTAGTAACTGTTGATGGAAGGCAGAGTGGTTATAGTAATGGGACGAATTTGCAGGATTTAGCGTCTTATCTCATTTCTAAGGGTGCCACAGCAGCTATTAATCTAGATGGAGGGGGCTCGACCACAATGGTGGTGCGACAACCCTATAGTTTCTCTCCGATCCTAGTGAATCGGCCTTCTAATGGATACGAGAGGAAGGTCTCTGCGATTCTTCAAGCGGTCAGTATCGCTCCACCTGGTACGGCAAAAACACTAGTATTATCAGGCGCACCAAAAGGCATGATTGTTGGCATGTCTACCAATTTATCAGTGGCTAGTGTTTTTGATGAATATATGAATCCTATCACGTTTAATCCTACATTAGCCACATGGTCTGTAGAAGGTGGAATTGGTAGAATAGAAGGTACAAAATTTACTGCAACTACTGAAGGAACCGGTAAACTGATTGCGGAATTAAATGGAGTGAAGAGGGAAGCAATTGTTCATGTTGCTAGTATTTCAACGGATCTAATAGATTCATTTGATAATGTATCAACATGGTCTGCTGCAAGTGCAAATGCGAAAGCCTCGATTGCGAGCAGCTCTATACATGAACCCTATCGTCAAGGTAAATCAAGTCTGAAGCTAGTCTATGATTTCACAGAAAATGTTTCAGGAACGAAGGCTGCCTATGTAGTAGCGAATTCACCTCTCTCCATTTTTAGTTATCCAAAGCATATTGGTGTTTGGGTTGCGGGTGATGGTGGAAACGGATGGTTAAGGGGAGTGGTCGTAGATGGTTTAGGAGCTAAACATACGATTGACTTCACTAATCAAGGTGGAATGAATTGGACCGGATGGAAGTATGTAACGGCTACAATTCCTACAAATCTTGAACTTCCATTGAAATTCGAGAGAATCTATATGGCTGATCCATCAAATCTAAATCAGAAAAAGGGAACGATCTATTTTGATCAACTACAAGCTGTATATACTTTAAACTATGAAGAAAATCTCTATAAAGATGTAACAAAAGGACATTGGGCCTATAATTCGATTAACTATTTAAATAAAGAAAGTCTAATTAAAGGATTTAATGATGGATCCTTTCGACCAGATCATTCGATCACAAGGGCAGAAGCAGCCACTATTATTGCGCGAGAATTAAATCTGAAACCAACCCAAACTGTAAGTTTCTCAGATGTGAAATCAGGTCATTACGCTATTAATAACATTGCAGCTGTGGCTGAGAAGGGGATTATGACTGGAAGAGAGAAAGGAACCTTTCAACCTGATGTGAAACTAAGTCGAGCTGAAGTTTCAACGATCTTAGAAAGAGCTTATAAGTTAACAGGCACAACTAATACAGCTTTTACTGACGTTAAAACATCTCACTGGGCCTATTCTAATATTAAAATTATGATTGCTAATAACCTGACTACTGGGTATCCAGGGGGAACATTCCAACCTGACAAAGCAGTAACGCGGGCAGAGTTTGCAGCCTTCTTAGAACGAGTATTAACGAAGTAAAGTAGGCTGTTTCAAAATATACAAAAAGACCAAATTAATCAAAATTGGTCTTTTTGTATTTTTAATGAAAATAACGAATAGAGCCATTATAGTAAAACTAAGGATATGTTTGAATTGTTTTGATACATAAGGTAAGATTGTAAAGGAAATTAAGTTAATCGGAGGGTTTTGATTTGATGAATAAGAATCAAGTTATAGATGTTTTAATGAGTCACATTAGAGAATCATTTGATATACCAGGAGATGATGAAGACTTTACTCCGGAAGTACATCTATTTGATTATGGTTACATTGATTCCTTTGGGGCAACAGCTGTAATCAGCTTTATTGAGGACAAGTACTCAATTGAGGTGACCAAGAAAGATTTAATGCTACACTCAATGAACACTGTTGAAGAGATAGCAGACGTTATTATGATGAAAAAGGAGTAGTTGATTCCTAATGAAACTGCTAATTGATGTTCAAACGTTAAGTAAAGATATAGTAGACCAGTTAATCTACTCAACTTATTTTGTGAGTGAGAAGATAACGAATATAGAAAAAGTGGATGGTTCTCTATCTGTTCACCATGAATCAGATGCTGATATTGATAAGATCAAATCACAAATTAATTCACTTATTCAGAGATTCAGTGAGCATGAGTACGGATTCAAAGAGAAGATTTATTTTGAAAACCGTGTAAATACACCTTATGAAGAAAATATACTTAATGAATTGCTTGAATTGAAAATCATGAAGAAACTTGATGAAGGTGTTTTTATTTTTAGAGAGCCTTTCACAACGTTAGTCGAATTTATTGATGGATTTATTGTAAAGAAGTTCGGTGGTTATTTTGAAGCAAAGCATGAGAATTACCCGGTCGTTATAAACGGAACGACCTTAGATAAGACTAATCATTTTACATCTTTTCCTGAACATGTTCATTTTGTTTCACATCTAAAGGAAGATTTGGATGTGATTGAAGAGTTCACAAAGGAAATCAGAAAAAACGAGGGCTGGAAAGATGATCACAACATCCACTATCATAATTTAGCTTCAGAGCCGAAATATATGATTAACCCTGCTACTTGTTACCACTGTTATGAGGGCTTGCAAGGTGAGACTCTTCAAGAGGATGGTGTGATTGTAACGGCAGTCTCGAAATGTCATCGATATGAATCAAGAAACCATATGCAATTCGGACGTCTTCTTGATTTTACGATGAGAGAGATTATTTTTGTCGGGAAGCCCGATTTTGTAAAAGAAAACCGAATGAAATCAATTGAACTGTTAAAGGAACAAGTGAAAGAGTGGGAGCTGGATTGCCACCTCGAAAATGCAAATGATCCATTCTTTACGGATGATTATCAAGTAAAAGCATCATTCCAACGTCAGCAAGAGATGAAATTTGAATTACGTATGAACATTCCATTCCTTCAATCCACTATGTCAGTGACATCGTCTAATTTCCATAGCAATACTTTTGGAAAAGCCTTTAATATCCAGGCTGGGAAACGCCCAGCAGTGACAGGTTGTCTAGCGTTTGGTTTGGAACGATTTGTGCTGGCATTCCTTGCACAATACGGATTAAACGAGGCAAATTGGCCAACTCAATTCTTAAAAGACTTGAATGACTGGAAGGGTTCGAATGGAAGGTAAATATACTTTTCGTTTAGTCGATACCGTTGATCTTCAAAGGATAGCTCAGCTCTATTCTGAGATGTACCTTGAGCAAAAGGAAATGGGCATGGTCATGGACTTTAATGATAGTGAGATTGAAGGACTATTAGCAGCCCAATTAAAATCAAAGTTCTTTACTTCACTTCTTGTTGAAGAAGAAGGAACCATTATTGGCTTTGCAGTTGGTAGCATTGGTCGTATGCCTAAGAAATATTCTTTTAAGGATGAAGTACTTATCGGCTATATTCAGGATCTCTATATCACAAAGTCTCATCGGAAAAGTGGTATTGGACAAGTCTTATTAGAAAAGCTAGAGGACGAATTTCGCAAAGAAGGGATTACATATGTAGAACTCCATGTTCTAACAAGAAATGAAGTAGGTAAGAGTTTTTGGAGCAGAAATGGGTATGAGGATGTAATTCAAACCATGTACAAAACATTGTAAGTTGGTGGAACTATGTATGATTTTCTGAAGAGGAACTATTTTATCATTTCTGTACTCATATTATTTGTGATCGTTAACGCGGTCCTAGAAATTTGGGATCCAGTAAAGAAATATACTCTATTTTATAAAAATGATTTGATGAGAACAGAGTTTCATCATCCTGAGGAACCGTGGTCCAAAGTTTTTTTCGGGAATTCTGCTGTAGTCGCTTCGTATGATGCGGATAAAAGCGACACTGGCTTTGTGAATGCAGGGATTGCCTACGGGAAGATGACTGACTTAAAAAGGATGTTATCTGGGGAACACATTCGAGTGACAAATGAGTTAGCCGTTGGTCTAAACTTCTTTACCTTTATGGATGAGTTACCAACAGACAAGACCTACATTTGGCATAAGGAAATATATGAACCCTATGTATATTTTTATCGAGATTTCATTATGAAGGCTGTCAAAACCCACGGAGAAACACTTCTTCAGGGGGAAGAGATCATAGTCAATGAAAAGCAACTCTATCAAAAAGAGTTGTACTATGGACAATTTAAGCCTAAAGAATTGAAACAAAAACAGCAAGAATACATTGAAAAGTATGGGGATCTAACGTTAGTTGATTTTGAAGACAACTTAAAAGCATTACTAGACGTAATCACCTATGCAGAAAAAAACGACATAAGGCTAAAATTCATGTGGATGCCTTTCAATCCAGCGTTTCAGACTCCTCCGTATGTAGAGGAATTGAAAGAATCTGTAAACAAGACTCTTCGTGACGCGGGTATTGACGTAGTTGATTGGACCGATAAGTATGAAATCGAAAACTTTCATGACCTAGGTCATTTAAATGTTGAAAAGGGAAGACCATTGTTTACTGAGGAGGTAGCAAAATGGCTAAGCGAGTAATCTATAAGGCCTTTGAAGTCTTGGTTTACTTATTTATGCTAATCTGCGTCATTATCTTCTTTACCGGTAATGGAATATTTATTTATGAGGGATTCTGATGTGGTATTTAAATATGTACACGATTGTTTCTCTAGTCGGAATAACCGTTTTGTTAGGCATAATCAGCTTGGTTCGATTGAAGAGACAGATCTTGATTCGCAAACTCTTTATTTTACTATTTAGTATAAGTTTTCTCTTTATTTATAGCACAGAGCTAGCTGTATTCTATTTGCTCTATAGTATATGTAACTACGTACTATTTGTTGGAATATTGAAGGCTTCTAGTCAGAAGAAAGTTGTATTTGTCAGTAGCATAATTCTCAATATCTTCATGTTAATGCTACTAAGAATACTAGATATAGGGATTATCACTCATGCCTTCTTCGCTCCTGTTATCTTACTGGGACTTGTGTATACATTGTTAAAAGTTATTAATACTTTTTATTATGCTTACTTTGTAGGGGATGATGAGTCCTATTCATTTAGTAATTATTTATGTTATTTATTATTTATTCCTACCTTTACTTCCGGTCCTATTATTAAATTCTTAGAGTTTAACCATGATATGAATAAGAATTATCAGCTAACTAGTTCTATTGTGGAGACAAGCACGAAAAGAATTATTAAGGGGCTATTTAAAAAGTTAGTATTAGTGAGCTTTCTATTTTCTATCTACAACAGTCTGCTTAGCGGCGACCTTAATACGTTAACAACAATCACCTTACTTTTTTGCTTTTATATTTTACTTTATCTCGATTTTTCAGGGTATACAGATATATCAATAGGATTTGGTAACTTAATGGGTATACGAGTTCCTGAGAACTTTAAGCGCCCCTTTTCTTCACCAACTTTGACACAATTTTGGAGAAACTGGCATGCAACCTTAGGTGATTGGTTTAGGGATCATGTTTTTTCTCATATTTCTAAGAAAAGTAAGTCAAGATATTATGGTGGTTTTATCTCCTTACTAATTATGCTACTGGTAGGGGTTTGGCATGGTGTGAATACATTATTTATCCTTTGGGGTTTCTATCATGGAATTTTGCTTTTCATTGAGAATGTCCTCAAGCAATCAATGGTAATCAAACGAAGGGTTTCACCTATATATTTTTGGTCTCGTGTGGCATTAACGAATGTCCTCGTAGCAGTTGGAACAATATTCTTTAGTGCAGATGTAGATACAGCTATGAAGATAGTCAGAGGCTTGTTCTCCTTATAAGGAGAGAAGTCTTTTTTTGCTAATACACAGTTATTGCACCATACTAACTTCTAAACGAAATTTAATAGAAGAAGTAGAAGGTGGAAGTTGCCTTTATGTATAGTTGGACAAGTGAGCCCGGCTATCTGCAACGGAAATCAACAACGATGTTGTACAGAGGTTTTCCTAAAAGCCTCTACAAGAACGCATCTATAATAATAACCGAATCAAACTAAAGATGAAGCTGAAAAGTTTTTCTACTAAAAAGGAGAACAAAATGAAAAAGTTTATTCCAGTTCTAGGTATCGTTATGATCTGTTTAGCACTGTTTGCGGTTAGAGGATATACTGTAGCCAGTCATTCATTGGACTTCCTCTTTTTATACTGTGAGGAGAATGATACATACCAGAATGAATATCAACATTTCCAACAAACATTAGTTGTAGATGTTGATGTGTCTTCAAGTGATTGCACGAAGATAACGAAAATAGGTATAGACCAGTATGAAGGTATTTATTTGCATCAATCTCTCACCGAGAGTAAAAATAAGGATGCTCTCATACAGGTGCTCGAAGCTTATGTTAAAGATGGAGGGACCGTGTTTGTAGAGAATGATCTTCATGGACTATTGCGGAAGGAATTCATTGGAGCGGTATCCTACCATCCCATTAATGAATTTCCCTTACAGGTATCCTATCCAAAAGTGAATGATAATGTTGTCGGAGTTCAGAAAGTTTTTAAAGCCTTTCATAAAGACATCTCGAACTATTATAATCTTCAAGAATTAAAAAAGATGGATATGGGTGTAAGTGTCACTCCTTCAAGTTCAAAATCGATTGTTGATAATAATGGGAAGTCGCTCTATTCCATAAATCAATTTGGAAAAGGGAAGGTCCTATTTCTTAATAAAATAGTACCTAATCAGCATTTTATTACTTCGTTTGATATGCAATCTAAAGGTCAAAAAGCTCAATATTTTAATTTTATGTTTGCTACTGGAAGTTATTTAATAAAGAATGAAATGGTATCTATGCTGGCAAAAGAGAAGTATGGATACTCCGTTTCAAAAGTTCTAGGCCCGAATGGTAGACCGGCCATGGCTTGGCAAAATCACTTTGAAGTAATGGAATCGATTAAAGAGGGTGGAATGGAGAAGTGGATCGATTTCCTTAAAGAGTACAATCAAATTCCTTCCTTTTCTTTAGTTCGAGAGGCGTATGATTGGGGAACATGGAAAGAAGGAATCGTTTACCATAAAAACATAGGAGACCGTCATTCTCCCGCCTTTTTAGGAGAAGATACCCATTCCCAATATTCTTCAGGTCAATTCGTACAATTTAACGGTGAACCGATTTCTATAGGGCACTATCCTACGAAACCGAGTCTAGGAGACAAAATTGAACTACCCTACCGAGCAGCAATTGATCTTGCCGATATCAATAATGATGGAAGCCTAGATATTGTTTCTGGAAGTGCGAGTGGTGAAGTGTTTCTTTTCGAAAAACCTTCCGGTAAAGAAAATGAAGAATGGAAGTTTACTCAAAAAGAGGTATTGGAATTAATAACAGGGGAGCCAATAAAGGTAAATGGAATGTCAGCACCTGTGTTATTCGATATCGATAACGATGGCTTAGATGACTTGGTTGTAGGAAGCGAAGAAGGAATGATATATTATTTTAAGCGAGATAGTAGCGAAACCTTATCTTTCCATCCTCCACAAATAGTCGTGAAAAGTACAAGCTTAGCCGTACCATCGATTGGGGATGTCGATGGAGATGATGTAGAAGATTTAATAGTTGGAAATGCGGATGGAAACCTTCTATTATATAAAGGCGATATGGTTAATGGTGAGCATAAATTCATTGAAACAGGAATTTTAGTAGAAGATGAACAAGGGGTCATTGATCAAGGAATATTTTCAGCGCCTAAACTGGTGGACTATAATAATAATGGATTGATTGATCTACTAGTGGGGAGTAATGAAGGGTTCATATCGAGGTATGAATTAAGAAATGATACCTTTTACAATATGGGATATATAAATGGTGATACTTATAATCCTTTTGGAGATAAACGTTTATGGGGTGGGCGAAACTCGATCCCAGCGGTTACCGATTTAAACCATGATGGAAAAAATGATTTATTGGTTGGTCATTTACTGTTTGGTTATGCCGTTCCCATTGACTCTGATTCCTTTCCTTATAAAGAAGAACTAAAGAAATCATTACTTTATGCAAAAGAACATTATATCGATATTCAACCCCATCTCTTTTTTCATAATTTTAAATCGAAACAACAAGAACAAGAAGAAATGATGCTGCATAAGAAAGCATTCGACTACTATGGGTTGGAATGGAACTTAATTGGGACGAACCAACATACTTGGAGAATTAACAATCAGGATTACATTCAAACGTTAAGTAATCAAATTGAAAATGGTATTTGGTGGAATTCTGGCTTCAAGCCATCAAACCACAAAGGAGAGCCTTCATTAACTGGAGATTATCTATGGACAATGCCCTTTTTACTAGCAAATGGGGAAGAAACAGAGGATTTTATCGTATATAATCCCGCCCCAAATATCCCAATGTTTGAAGATGTTTATGAATCCTATCCAGCATTCGATCTACCTATTACCCATTTTTATCATATGGAGTATCCAATATTAAAGGAGAGTAGTAGGAAAGAGTACACGTATAAAGCTGAGTTCTTGGATAATGTCAGAAATAAGTATGAGTATAATTTCACAACTGAAGAACAAATGTTTAAGAGTTTTCTAGCCACGTATAAAACAAGAGCTAATATATCATATAATCCAATTATCAATAGTTGGAATAAGGTGCAAAACAAAGTTCGAACGAAGCAACACCATACTTTTTACATTGATCAACAAAGTAGAGATGTAGATGAAAAAACGAGTGAGTTAATTGGAGATTACAAATATTCAGTAGGTTATAAAGTGGAATTAGGCGAGAAATATAAGGG
>JBFILZ010000089.1:0-10887 GCA_041611945.1 Bacillus sp. (in: firmicutes) | reverse complement strand
TAGATTGAGGCGAATTGTGAGTGTCTTCTATGAGACATGTTAATTCAAACCCCACAGTTGAAATCAACAACAAAGTTTAACAGAGACCTTCATGCAAAACAATTTTGCACCATGAGGTATGAAAATAAGCAATATATTTCTGTAGCAGTGATCGAAGTGGAAGAACGCGAGACTCCTCGAAAATACTCCCGCATTTCCTTCGTGCGGTGAGAATTCATGGAAGCCTATTCAAAGTCCTGTGGGACTAGCGGGACAGGTGAGACCTGAAGGCGCTATCGTCGAGGGGCTCACCGCCCGCCCCACGGAAAGCGAGTGTTCTGGAACGAAGATCCCCTTATTTTCAGGGGAGCCTTATATTACAAAAGGACACATTGCTTTTATGACTTTTTTCTATTTCCCGATAAAACTAGGTTGTCTTTTTTCAATAAAGGCTTTAATTCCTTCTTGATGATCTGCTGTATTTCTCATATTTCCTTGAGATTTTGTTTCTAATTTCAAGACACTCTTTAGGACCTCAAGATTTTGATGAACAAAGATTTTTTTTGTAGCTATCATAGATTGAACTGGCTTTCTGCTCCATTCACTAACTTTCTTCTGAAGTGAGCTTTCTAACTGATCAGTTACTTCATCTATGATCCCCAATTTTAAAGCATCCTCTGCTGTTAGTGTTTTCCCTTCCCAAATAACTAATTTAGCTTGGTTGTCACCTAATCTCTTTTGAAGGAAAAAGTGTCCTCCTCCATCAGGAACTAATCCTATTCCAATAAAATTCATAGCAACCTTTGCATTCTTATCCACAAGGACGTAATCACAAGCCAAAGAAAGGCTAAGTCCAAGGCCTGCAGCAGCTCCATGGATTGAACATATAGTTAACTTAGACATTGTATACAATGCAATAACAACATCCCCAATTAGTTCCATAATTGACTCGAAAGGAGTATCAAAAGAAGATAGCATTGTCTTAACATCTCCTCCAGCAGAAAAGCCTTTTCCACTACCCTTTAGAATTAGTATATTTTCCTCAAATTCTGACGCTTGTTTCAACTTAATTAGTAGTTCTTTGAGCATGGGAACATCTAAAGAATTATAAACCCCTGGACGATTTAGTGTTACTGTAATAACTCCATCCATTCGATCAATTAATACTGTTTCTGTCATAACCTTCACTCCTTTTAGCGTTTCTATATTATTTCTAGATAATTTGTTTAAGTCCTTTAATTTATCAGAGGTATTGTGAAACCTAAATTAACTTACTTTCAAAAAAAAGAACTGCTGATCATAAATCCAATCTGCAGTACAAACGTTATTTATTCAATTGTGTAATAGAAAGTTGTTTACGAAAGTGTGACAATACCATATAAGTGACTCCGTTTTGATCATTCGTTCTAGTTATCCAATTCGCTTTGTCTTTAAGCTCTACAGTTGCATTTCCCATTGCGACACCCAGTCCAGCCTTCTGAATCATAGATATATCACTATTGGAGTCCCCTATGACTACCATTTCACTCATTTTAATACCCAGATACTTTCCTAACAATTCAAGTCCATTACTTTTAGAAGTCTGTTTTGGCACTATATCAAGCCTGAGCGGATGATCTGATATTATATCAATACCTTCAAAAGCATGTTCCAGCGTTTTCCTAGCCAAATCTACCTCATCTTCATCTGAAAAATAAACATCAATCTTAGGTGTGGAAACCGGAACGTCCCTTAGAGAATCTCCTAGATTTTCAACGAATTGCATTGGATAGAACAATGGATTCCCTTTAACAATGACTGCTCTCGCAACCATGTTATTTTGCAAATGCACCCGATTTCCAAGCGAGTAACGTTCATTTAATAAACGAATATTACAATTAAAATTCTCTAATACTTGAACGAGATTAAATGTTTTTTCCGCGGATAGCCTTTGATCAACAATTGGTTTATCAACTGAAGATGCTATGAAACCACCCCCGTGGGTAACTAATAAACTGTCAATCTTTAATGCCTTTGCAACTTTTTTTGCTGACTGAAAATTACGGTTAGTTACTAATGTAATATAAATTCCTCTCCGCTGAACAAAATCAATCGCTTCTTTCACACCTTTTTGTAATCGTCCATTCGAACGAAGTAACGTTCCATCTATATTCAAGGCAAGCATTCTAAAGTACATGAATATCCCCCCTTAATGAGTCTGATAAGATAAAAATATGATTAAAAAGAGGACGTTAGAACAGAGTAAATCCATTCTAACTTGTGACTTTTATTCAGTACTAATTCTTTTTGCATAGTCAATTAGTAAATCAATCAACATTAAACCAATGACATCAGATGTAGATTAAGACATTTTGGAATTGACGTATGAAAAAACCACAGCCCCTATAAGGCTGTGGTTAATAGTTCAGTATTATTCTGGCTGCATCGGACCATATAAATCTTCGAGAGGCTTCATAATAATACGATTTAATTCACCGATGACGACACTCATTGTTTGCTCAGCTTCCATTAGTTGTGCAATTAATTCATGTTGCTGAACCAATGCCACTTGTTGCTGTGCTTGTTCCATTTCTTCTTGTGTAATTTCAGCACCTGACATTTGCTTTTGCTGTAAGTTCATTTGAACTTCACGGAATTGATCAAAAAGCTGCTTTGCATTTGAATCTGCATTCACATCTTCATAAAGCTTCTTTAATGTTTGATATTCGTTACTTTCTCTCACTGCTTTTTCTAAATCGTACGCTACATCATAAGAATTGTTACTCATAAAAAAACCTCCTATTTTTGTTGCATTTAATCATCCATCTACCACTATAACAAATTAGCGATTGTATTTCACCCTAAAAGCACAACCAGCACACCTTGGAACAAACCAATAATCCCTCCCAAGAAAGCACCTAAGTAAGTAATCATTTTAAATTCCTTTCTTGAAATGGAGAGAATCATCTCTTCTAATCGTGCAACTTGAAATCCTTCGACCTGTTGCCTTACCATATTTTCTATATTTAATTTCCGAAGAATTTCTTCTGACCGATTACCTAAATAGAGAGCTAAATAATTTACAACGTAGGGAACACCCCTATCTACAATATACGCTTCTACTGGGGCAAGAAAATCCTTAACTGGTTTTGAAGTATAACTTGAAACCGATAGTTCCTCGACAATTTTTTTCGAGGCAAAATGAATCATCTTATCCTTTGATATATGTACTGATATATCATCAAGTTTGAATTCCTTGGCCTTCTTCCATTCTTTTTCGATTAGAGAAGTAAGGATTTCAAGCGTTCCATGATGTTGAAGAAACTTGATGATTTCCGGTTGGATTTTATCAACTAAATTTGCTTGACCAAGGAACATTTGAATCATATTTCCAAGCATTCCTCTTGTTGCAAGAAAATCATCTATCATCTTCTTTAGCTTGTATTTTCCTTCTTCACTTTGGAAAAACACCACGCCTTTTTCAATTATGTATTGACTAATCGTTGGGATTTTCTCATCAAGCTTCAATTTTAATTCTCGTGGAAATAATTCAACAATCTTCAAATCTAAATTATTTGTCCAAAAAATCTCGAGCCTCTCTTTTAACAATTCCTCAAGCTTTCTATTCACACTTACATCCAAATCATGCACTCCAAGTTTTTCTAAAACCTGCTCCAATGTAATTTCGAGACTTGATAACTTTTTATATTCATTGATTGCTAAAACATTTAACTCCTTAATAAATCCTGGGTCCGAGAATTTTTTTTGAATTCCTTCAGCAGTTACAAGGTGCTCGACAACCATTTTCCCCATTTGAACAGCTAGCTCTTCTCTCCGTTTTGGGATGATCCCTGGAGTAAAGGGAAGTCTTCTTCCTTTAATATAAATAGGGTTGTATGGACGAAATAGCATTTGAATGGCAAGGTGATTTGTAAAGCCCCCTATTAAAGCTCCAATTGCTATCATCAACCCAATTATTAGTAGTACCGACATGACCATCAACCTTCCTTTTTCACCAACTCTACAGCAGTTTCATACCATACTTTATCAGCATTTGCCTATTTTACTATAGAGCTATTAATATTTCCAATAAAATGAGGGTGGATTTATGATTGTAAGCGAGAAAATTAAACTTCTAACACTTGAAACAAGAGATAAATATGTTCTTCATATATGTAAAGACCTTTTTAGAAAGTGGTCTTTCTCACAAGATAGTAAATATCAATTTCAATGTGGAGATTTTTGCACTTATGTATCCTTTCATCCGGTACCTATAAGTCATTCAATTGGAATTCATCCTGAATTAATGAAGGAGTGTAGACTGCCAGATTACAGTCACTCTCTTACTCTTCATTACCATAAAAACTCCAATATTGTCTCCTTAGGGATATTCATTGGATTAGTTACGGAAGTAATCGAAACTGATCAAGGGATTTCTTTTGGATCTATTCAAGCCTTTTCCGAGGAGTTAGCTACTTTTTGTGAGAGCAATCATGTACTATTCTATGTGTTTTCATTACGTAATTTTGATTCTACTTCATCTCTTTTCAGAGGATTTATTTGGAACGGAAAAGACTGGAACAAGTTTGATGTCCCTACTCCACATGTCGTTCATAACCGAATTCACTCAAGAAGAAGGGAAAAATCTTTAACTTATGAACAACTAATTAAGATGCTCAAAAAAAAACACATCCCCTTTTTCAACGATCATTTTTTAAATAAATGGGAGTCATATCAAAGATTATTGGACCAAGAACATTTATTACCCTATTTACCAGAAACCGAGCTTTTGCTAAGTCCCCAGAATCTAGAGAACTTCTTGTTAAAATATGAAAAGATATTTCTTAAACCCATCCATGGAAGTCAAGGTAAAAAAATCATTAGAATAGAACATTCCGAAGCTGAATATTTCCTTGATTATACAACTTTTTCTAGAGATATCGAAAGAGTCTATCCTACTATTCTTGAGCTGTATAAAGCTATAAAATCGAGAATTTCTAAACAAGCCTTTATTGTACAGAAAGGTATTAATTTGTTGAGGTTTCAGGACAGAATTATCGATTTTCGTTTCCTGTGTCATTTGAACTCAAAAAATCAATGGAAAGTAACCTCATCTGTTGCACGACTTTCTTCT
Organism: Bacillus sp. (in: firmicutes); assembly: GCA_041611945.1. Lineage (GTDB taxonomy): Bacteria > Bacillota > Bacilli > Bacillales > SA4 > Bacillus_BS. The sequence goes on along the minus strand of JBFILZ010000089.1, from coordinate 5,795 downwards.
CCTAATGAATTCGTTTCGAATATAGCAAGAGGTGGAGAAATTCAAAAAGTGAATTACATCCTCAGGAAAACCCTAGACCCAAAGGTAGCTAATGATGCCAATAAACTTCTTCATGAATTAGCCTTAGAAGTTGCTGCATCTGTTGGCCAGTCTGAAGATGAACTTTTTGGTGAGTTAGGAATTGATTTAGCATTAGATACTTTAGCGAAGCCATGGATCATTGAAATCAACACAAAACCTTCTAAAAACATGGATGCTCTTTCATCTGTGACTTCTGTTAGGCCTTCTGCAAAGGCCATAATTAACTACTGCTTGTATTTAGCAAATCCTTTTCAAAGGAGTGATTAATCTTGAAATCAATAGGTTTTCTTACTTTAAAGAAGCATCAAGAGTTAAGTTACTTTACAAATATTGCACTAGAATCTTTATTAACAATTGTTGAAATATACCGTTTTACTCCTCTTGATATTAATCCTATCACCGAGCAGGTTAGTGGATATAAATTTAATAAATCTACAAAAAACTGGGAACAAAGTGTTTTTTCTATACCAACCTATATTTACGATCGGTGTTTTTATAATAACGAAAATCTTTCCGAGAAAAGCTTACCCATTGTGAGATGGTTAAAAGAACGACCTAGCACGACTTTTCTTGGATATGGACTTCCTAACAAATGGGAGGTTTATCACTCTCTTAGTAGTCAATATCCCATTTCCTCATATCTACCAAAAACAGTTCACATATTTACATTTGAACATTTAAAAAACTTTTTAGATAAGGAAAAAACCATTGTGATAAAACCAATTTCTGGATCCCAAGGAAATGGACTATTTCAAATCAAACTTCAACATGATTTAATTCAGATTTACACACAAAAACAAGGTCTCCTTTTTGAGAATGAATTTACGAATTTGAAAGACTTCAAGAGATTTATCGAAAAACTACTTATTAAAGGCTCTTATATAGCTCAAAAATTCATTATTATGCAACAAGATAAGCAGCCTTATGATATCCGGATTTTATTACAAAAAAACAAGGATGGTTGTTGGATCGAACAAGGTAGAGGGGCCCGTGTTGGTAAGAAGAACGGACTCGTTTCAAACCTTCATAATGGTGGAAAAGTAGTTTTATTTGAAGTACTACTAAATAAAATTTCAATAAAACAAAGAGATTTCATTCACGAGGAAATTTTGACAATAACCAGATATTTACCTCCTATTCTAGAAGAGAATTTCGGAAGGCTTTTTGAACTGGGGCTTGATATTGGAATATCGGATAATGGGTCGGTTTGGTTATTAGACATTAACTCGAAACCAGGAAGAAAAGTAATTAACTTCTCCTCTCCTTTGAAAAAAGCACATCTACTCCAAGCTCCATTAAACTATTTGAACTACCTTGAGCAGCAACAAGTTACTATTTAAATGGAAGGAGACAGTAATAATGAAAAAATTAGTTGAAATTAATATTCTACATGGCGTAAAATCGACGATTCAAATTCCAATTGAAATACATGGGGAAAAATTAACAAGAATTGGATTTGGTACCAGAACGGTTACATGCAAATTTACAAAAGAAAAACCAATCAGTAACAATTCAATAGTTTATATAAGTCAGGACCTCGTTGGTAGCCTAAATTTACCTTTAAACCGACCTATTCATTGCTTTGTTAATGAAGAAATCCTCCATTTCGGTCCACTTATAGGTATTTTCACCGCTGGGTTTACAGAATCATTCTTGCGACCAATTGGAGAGCGGTCTTTATTCTTTGCTAAAATTCTAGCGATGGAAAAGATAGTTGGTGTCTGTGCATATGTATTTGGTGCACATCTAATTAATTGGGATGAAGGTACTGTTATGGGTTACTTTTATGACGAAAAAAAAGGTTGGACACAGCATGAAGTCCCATTACCAAATGTCATTTATGATCGTTTGCCAAACCGTAAAACTGAGAATCACGATGTTCTTAAAAAGGTTAAGCACCGATTACAAAAGGAATATTTAATCCCTTGGTATAATCCTGGTTTTTTTAACAAATGGGATATATACCAATTACTAAAATGTGACCCTTCACTGTCTCAATACTTGCCAGAAACAATCCATCAACCCACTTATCAAGATATTGAAGATATGTTAGAAAAATATAAGAGTGTTTACATTAAACCTGCAAATGGGAGTTTAGGTTTTGGTATCTACCAAATAGTTGCTTCTGAGACTGAAAAAATATATTACTGTCGTTATAAAGATGGCCAGGAAAACAGACTGCAAAAATTTTCTTCTTTGAGAAAGTTAGTCCTTTATGCATTTAAAAATATAAACTTGGACACATATCTTATCCAACAAGGAATTAGATTAATTCGTTTTGAAAATCTTCCAGTTGACTTTAGGATTCATACAAACCGAGATCAAAATGGAGAATGGAAAATGACAGCAATTGCAGCTAAAGTGGCAGGGAGTGGCAGCGTTACAACCCATTTAAGTAGCGGTGGCATAATAAAGACTCTTGAAGAACTATACCCTGAAGAAGAAGCAAGAAACGAACTTCAAGCAAGATTCATTAAAGCTGTCCTATCTCTAAGTAAAGCCATTGCATCTAAAACTGATGGATATTTAGGGGAAATTGGGTTTGATATCGCTCTTGATCGTGAAGGTAAGATTTGGCTTTTTGAAGCGAATTCAAAACCTGGCAGATCCATTTTTATTCATCCTAAACTTAGATCACAAGACAGATTGTCACGCCAACTTTCAATGTCCTATGGGATATACTTGACAGAACAAGGGATACGACACCCTGAGGTACAATATCAGTGAAAGTCGATAAAATTTTCCCCCTTGTTGGTATCCTTGCTGGATGTAGTACAAAAAAGTATTTTACAGGTAATAAATGGGCGTTTATGCGAATTCAGTTAGCTCTTCAAAAAAAAGGAGGGCTTTCTTATGTATTTACTATTGATGGATTCTCTGGGAATTCAGTTAAAGGATATATATTTAACTTTAAACAAAAAAAATGGATTGAACAGATTTTTCCACTTCCTCAAGTAGTATATAATAAAATTCCCGTTCGGAGATTCGAAAAAAGTCACTCTTTTCTCGAAATAAAGACTATATTCCACTCTTTAAATATTCCTTTCTTTAATGATAGTTATTTTCAAAAGTGGGAATTACACCAGCTTTTGTCACAAGATCACTTCCTGAATTCTTTTTTACCATATACAGAAAGATTTGATTCTGTTGAATCTTTTATTAAGATGAGTGAGAAATTCAAGAAACTATATGTAAAACCTGCACATGGTAGAAAAGGAGAAGGGATATTTACAGTAGAGAGGGTTAGTCAAAATAACTGGAATGTACAAACAATCTCAAATGAAATACAAAATGTATCCTTTCTTGAAATCCTAAACAATTGGATACCACCACATTTGGAAAAAGATTATATTATACAACAAGCCATCCTACCATTGAGATGGCATGGATACCGATTTGATTATCGAGTGCTTGTACATCGGAAAAGTGAACAAGAGTTTATTTTAAGTGGAATTGGCGTTCGGCAATCTCAACTCCAACAAGTGACCACCCATCTTCCTGCTGGAGGAACAATCATTTCATTAAGTGATATTCCTTATAAGAAAGACGAATCTATCATTAATGAAATTGCCAATACAACCGGGCGTATGTTGTTGAAAAAATATCAAAATCTCGGTGAATTTTCTATGGATATTGGTAAAAGCGAAAATGGAAACTTGTATATATTTGAAGTGAATTCAAAACCTATGGTTTTTGATGAAGAAGAAATCCGCCGAAAAGGCATAGAAAATTTAGTTCAGTTTTTCATTTTTTTAGCTTCTAATACCGTATCCCCTTTCTAACTCTTCATAACTTATAGTATGATTAAGAGAAAAAGGGAGCGGTCCTATGCTTTCACATTTTATGTACAAGCCCCTTTTCAAGGATACATCCTTACCTGGTTGGTATATCCGTTTTTATTATAAAGGCACATTGTATGAAGCAACATATCATAAAGATGGAAACATTCAATGGCGAGGGAGTATCCCACCGTTTGATGAAGTGGATATGATTCATTCTCATGTTCATGAATTAATGCTTTTTCACATTTATGACTCTTAGGTTTTTTAGTAATACCCTCCTTTATTGCATAAAATAAGAGCCAGAGGAGGGATAATCATGTCGAAAAGCGAAAAAAAATTTAGAAAAGACCTTCAAAACGAAGGAAAAGAAACTGCCTACCTTGATGTTGACAGGATGATTAATGAAGGTTTATCTGGTGGCTCAGTTCATATGAGAGAGGGTTTGACCAACATTGAACCATCAATCGAACTTCCACAAGAAGCACCTCCAAATCAAAATTAATCAGTTTTTAAAAAATCGGGCTTGGAATGGTAATACTCTTCCAAGCTTTTTTCATTTCTTTACTTCATCACAAACCCCAAATTGTCCTCAGCATAATCCTATCTATACTAAGAAATTAAATGCCAGGAAGTATCGATGGATTCCACTTTTACACATGCGTTGTTAATTTCCCTATAAGTCTTGGTATAATAATATAAAGGACATGTTAAAGATCAATGTTCAATATTAATCAAATTGGTAGAAGAGAAGGTTGTGAGACCTAGAAGGCGTTAGTAGATCGAAGCGATAGTTTTTATACCCTGAATATACCCTCCCTATCCTTGGAACAAGGTCATCTATCAGTGGATTTAAACAATAACATTTATAAGAGCAAAATAAAAAATAAAAGGACGACTTAACAATGATTAATAAATTAAGAAAGCAATTTCCTAGCTTGGTTGTCATGGATAAAATCACCTTTGATTCTAGAATGCTTCATTATAGACTATCTAATGGATTATATATAGGTATCCATAAGGATGAGGTTACTGACAAGGATCGAAATTTACTATCTGTTTTCACAACACCCATTTCAACTGTAGACTCCATTTCAATTGAACAAACGATATGGAGAGAAGCTCTGCTATCCAATGAAAAAGAGAATGTATTAGCACATTATGGAGAGAAAGATAGCTTTCGATTAATACACTTTTTTTTACAAGAGGAAGTTGAGATTAGCTCTTTTGAAGAGGCCATTACTTCGCTTTCTTTTTCACATAAAGTAGTAGTATGGGTGAACCTTCAAAATGTAGTTATTATTGAGCAGATAAATCAAGAAATGATTCAGAAAGACGAATTAGTAAATTTAAGAAATGCGATAGCTACTGATTTTTATACAGACTTATATATTTATACTGGTGCAATATTCACACTTAATCAATCTATCAGTGAGATATATGATTGGGAAACTCAATGTTTTCAGTTATCACGTAGCCAATTAAAAAACCAGGGAGTTTTCCAATTCTTTGAATCCATTCCTTATATTTTGTTAAGAGATACAAATGAGCTAACAAGAACAAAAATGACAAATTTAGTTTCTGACTTCACAAAAGAAGAAATACATACTATTAAAGTCTTTATTGAATCAGGTTTAAACATCTCTTTCACAGCTAAAAAATTATTTATGCATCGTAATAGCTTGCAGTACAGAGTTGATAAGTTTTCTGAAAAAACTGGAATTGAATTAAAATCATTTCAAGGGGCTCTTGTCGTATACTTAGCAATACTAAGCAAAAATTATTAATTCAAGTGCTACCCTGAAAATAAGGGGATCTTCGTTCCAGAACACTCGCTTTCCGTGGGGCGGGCGGTGAGCCCCTCGGCGATAGCGCCTTCAGGTCTCACCTGTCCCGCTGCTCCCGCAGGACTTTGAATAGGCTTCCATGAATTCT
>JBFILZ010000088.1:0-11126 GCA_041611945.1 Bacillus sp. (in: firmicutes) | reverse complement strand
TTCATGGAAGCCTATTCAAAGTCCTGTGGGACTAGCGGGACAGGTGAGACCTGAAGGCGCTATCGCCGAGGGGCTCACCGCCCGCCCCACGGAAAGCGAGTGTTCTGGAACGAAGATCCCCTTATTTTCAGGGTAGCCAAAAAAAAAAAAAACATAGGGAAATCCTAGTCTTCCTATGTTCTCATTCATACTATTTATCTGTTTGTTTTTGCTTCTTTTTCAAATACTCCGCACGAATTTTTTCAAGTTGTTTCTTTTTATCAAACTTGGTAGGCGTCTGTTTTTCATGAAACTTTGTCACAGCTACCTGACCTTTGGTATCCAAATGATATTTTCCCACTTTGTTCACCTACTTTTCTTGTCTTTAAAGAAAATTTATTCAACAAATATAATATACCTTATTTTTCTGAAGTAAACCTTATTACTTTATTAGTGTACTGCTAACTTTGCATACATCAGTAAAAACAATAAAAACTTAGTAAAGTAATTCATCGCCAAATAATATTCATTTCATTGCTATAATCAAAATAAAATGCCTTGACACATGCATAAGCCTCAATAATACTATTTCTTGTTTGTTCAGCTCTCTTCTAAAGGTCCAATTGTTTGGTAAATAAGTTATAAAATATTGGCTCTGTTAAAGTTTGATGTTGATATTTATAGAAAAACAGAACTTCCATAAAACTAGAAGTTCTGTTTGGTTTCATTTTTTATTGAAATAAAAAACAAGGCAGAACATATCCCTGCTTTCAGTATTGACAACAATTTATGAATCAGTCAGTTTAATAGTTATATTAGGCGATTATTTCAAACCGAGCCTCAAAATTAGGACTGCCAATTTGACACGCGAAACTACCATTTACAATTACCCCTTCTTTTTCTGAGGCATTGAAAAGTTCCCCTTTATTAACGTTATATCCATTCGTTCTAAAATCTTCCTTGGCTCTTACAATTATTAATTCGTCATCTGGTATAGATATTTTAAACATATTATCTCCTCTCAATCACCATTATTAACAATATAATATCTCCTACCTCGTTTATTTTATAACAATTCTAGTGTTCGGTGTATTTAATGTTTCTAATAGATTAATCAGTTTTACTTTAATTTCTCCAGATATGCACGTAAACGATGTTACTCTTGCATTAAGTTCTTGAATGACTTTAATATATCTCTAACGTTCACTGATTACACCTACTTTTCACCGTCTTTTACCAATATTACAGAACGATAGTTCGGGTAAATAATGAATACTAACACAGCGAAATAAATAAAAAACGAGTGGAATAATCCACTCGCTACCTAAAATTATGCTTCTAAGGTTTGCTTTTGCTCTACATATATATCTGTATCTAGCTCACCTGTTACTTTACTTGTGAGGATTCCAGATGTCATACTTCCACTTACATTTAGAGCTGTACGCCCCATATCAATTAGTGGCTCAACTGAGATAAGTAGTCCTGCTAAAGCAACTGGTAGATCCATTGCCGCTAGTACGATAATAGCTGCAAAAGTTGCTCCTCCACCTACACCAGCTACTCCAAATGAACTAATTGCTACAACGACAATTAAGGTTAGGATAAAAGTAGGTGACAATGGATTAATGCCTACTGTCGGGGCAATCATTACAGCTAGCATGGCTGGATATATTCCAGCACATCCATTTTGACCAATGGATAAACCAAGTGAACCAGCAAAGTTTGCAATACCCGATGGTACACCAAGCTTTGTCTGAGTTTCAATATTTAATGGCAAAGCTCCCGCGCTAGTACGAGATGTAAACGCGAATGATAGAACTGGAAATGCCTTTCTTACATAAGTCACAGGATTTAGCCCAGAAACCGCTAGTAAAACTAAATGGACAACAAACATAATTCCTAAAGCGACATACGAAGCAACAACAAATTTACCTAGTGTTGCTATTGCATTATAATCACTTGTTGCTGTTACTTTTGTCATTAAGGCTAATACACCATAAGGAGTTAAACGCAGAATAATTGTAACAACTCTCATTATTATGGAATAAAAGGTGTTGACTATTTTCGCAAATGATGCTGCCACTTCAGGTTCTTTTCGCTTAACCCCTAGGAAAGCTAACCCAAGGAACGCGGCAAATATTACAACCGCTATAGTTGAAGTAGCCCGTGCTCCCGTGAAATCTAAAAATGGGTTGGCTGGTAATAAAGATAATAACTGCTGGGGCATCGTAAGATTTTGGATTTCACCAGCACGTACCTCTAATGATTCTCCCCTTGCCGTTTCAGCCTCTCCTGCTAAAATTTGATCAGACTGCAGATCAAACGCAAGTGTAGTCCCGATCCCAATTGCTGCTGCAATTGCAGTTGTACCTACTAAAATCGCCAAAATCAGTCCACTTATTTTCCCTATATTGCTAGAAAGCTTTAGTTTTGTGAAAGCTGCTAAAATAGAAATGAACACAAGTGGCATAACAACCATTTGTAATAATTTAACATAACCAGAACCAATAATATTAAACCAATCTATTGTACTAGTAATTACTTCAGAAGTAGCTCCATAGATAAACTGTAGAATAAACCCAAACACAACCCCGATACCTAATGCTGTAAATACACGCTTAGAAAAGGAAACATGCTTCTTTTGCATAGTGAATAATCCACCAACGAGTAATAGCATTACGGCAATATTCACTATTGTCCAAGTTACAACCGTCATCTTTATCCCTCCATATTCTTTCTTTAATAAATAGTATTAATCTATGAAACAATATATTACAACTAATCCCATCAGTCAAGTATGAATTAAAATCCCAAATGGCTATTTTTTATAAGTATGTTGTATATTTTGTTACTTTGTTACTTTGTTACTATTTGAACACCGATAACCTTGTCTGATGTTCTTTTCTCGAGGGTGCTCACTTTCCGCTGGACGAGTGGACCTTTCTCAGTGGTTGACCGCCATCCACTCCTGCAGAATTCCGTAAGTATTTTAAAATATTCTCCAGATCCATTACCTATGCACCTCTTCAACCCAAAAAATACATACTTAAAGTCACAAACAAAAAGGTTACTCCTTTTGCTTATGTTCATACTGTTGGAGCTGACAGGATAAACTAAGTGAACTGACCTTACATCCCCTCTTTGCAAAACTTTCTATTTGTTCTCTACATATAGGCTATAGAAGCGATTTCATTTCAATCTCATATTATGTTTTTTCACATTTACTTTTCGGTTTTTTATATGAAGAGGATTCACGTTTCAATCCATAACTTTTTTATTGCTTTCTATATATAACCGTTTTATTATATAAGTAAATGATTATATGCAAATTAGGAGGATAGATAAATGGTTGAATCTAAAGTGGCTGTAGATAAAGCTTCAACTATTTTAAAGCTTTTAGGGGATAGAACACGTTTAACCATGATCAAGCTTTTAGATTCAAATGATTGCTGTGTATGTGAGTTCGTAGAGATATTTAATATGAGCCAGCCTGCTATTAGCCAGCATCTCAGAAAATTAAAGGATTCTGAAATTGTACAAGAAGCTAGAAGAGGGCAATGGATTATTTACTCCCTAAATAAGAAAAGTGGTTATTATCCATTTATTAAACAAATTCTCAGTTTTCTACCAGATCAAGACTTCAAAATTAAAGAATTAGAGGCTCAGGGTTTACGTATTTCCTGTGAGTGATAGGAGGGACTTCATTGGTATCAACTTTCTTAGCAATCGTTATTTTTTTACTAACACTTATACTTGTCATTTGGCAACCAAAGGGATTGTCCATTGGATGGTCAGCTTGTGGTGGCGCATTACTAGCACTTTTAGTTGGAGTGGTTTCATTACAAGATGTCGTGGATGTTACAGGGATTGTCTGGAATGCAACATTAACATTTATTGCACTCATTATTATTTCTCTCATTTTAGATGAGATTGGTTTCTTTGAATGGTCAGCCTTACATATGGCAAGGTACGCATCTGGAAATGGAATTAAAATGTTCCTACTTGTGACAGTACTTGGTTCGGTTGTGGCTGCTTTTTTTGCCAACGATGGGGCAGCATTGATTTTGACTCCCATCGTTCTTGCTATGGTAAGGGCTTTGAAATTTAAAGACCACATGATACTTCCGTTTATTATGGCAAGTGGCTTCATCGCAGATACCACTTCACTACCTTTTGTAGTAAGTAATCTTGTCAATATTGTTTCTGCTGACTTTTTCAATATTGGCTTTGTGGAATATGCTAGCCGTATGATTGTCCCAAATATGTTCTCTTTAGCTGCTAGTATTCTCGTGTTGTATCTGTATTTCCGAAAAAGCATACCTAAGGAATATAATGTAGCTGACTTGAAGGAACCAATCAAGGCGATTAAAGATCATAAGATGTTCAAGCTTTCTTGGTTCATCTTATCAGCTTTATTAATTGGTTATTTCGCTAGTGAATTTGCCGGTATTCCTGTTTCACTTATAGCCGGAACCATTGCGATTATTTTCCTGATTGTTGCTAAAAACAGCTCCGCTGTGAACACCAAAACCGTGTTAAAAGGAGCACCTTGGGCAATTGTATTTTTCTCAATAGGTATGTACGTTGTCGTTTACGGTCTTCGAAATGAAGGATTAACAACACTTCTGGCAGGTGTCATTCAGCTTGCTGCCGATCAAGGGCTGTTCGTCGCTACGATCTCGATGGGCTTTATTGCAGCAATTTTATCATCATTTATGAACAATATGCCAACCGTTATGATTGACGCTTTAGCAATTGCGGAAACTGATACATCCGGGGTCATCCGTGAAGCACTAATATACTCAAATGTCATCGGTTCTGACTTAGGTCCTAAAATAACCCCTATTGGATCACTAGCCACTTTACTTTGGTTACATGTATTATCAACAAAAGGGGTCAAAATCTCTTGGGGCTATTACTTTAAGGTCGGAATAATCTTGACCGTTCCAACGCTATTAATCACACTAATTGGTTTATATCTGTGGTTACTAATTTTATAAAGTAGTATTTGTAAATAATAAAAAAACTTAGAAAAGAGGACAATTAATATGTCAAAAAAATTAATTTATTTCTTATGTACAGGAAATTCTTGCAGAAGCCAAATGGCAGAAGGTTGGGCAAAAAAGCATTTAGGAAACGAGTGGGATGTGCGTAGTGCAGGCTTAGAAGCTCACGGGTTAAATCCAAATGCCGTAAAAGCTATGAAAGAATCAGGAATTGATATTTCAAACCAAACATCAGATGTAATTGATCCCGAAATATTAAACAAGGCAGATTTAGTTGTCACATTATGTGGACATGCTGCAGACCACTGCCCAGTTACACCACCTCATATAAAAAAGGTACACTGGGGCTTTGACGACCCTGCAAAAGCTGAAGGGACAGAAGAAGAAAAATGGGCATTCTTCCAGCGTGTACGTGATGAAATTAGCAATCGTATTGAAAGCTTTTCAAAGACTGGAAAATAAGAATATAGTAGTCCAGGGTGTTTGTTACTCTTGGACTCTTTTCTGTTAATGAGGTAGGAGGAGATAAACAATGATAAAGTTAGAAATTTTTGATCCGGCCATGTGTTGTGCAACAGGAGTGTGCGGCCCAAGTGTTGATCCTGAACTCACTAGGATTTCTTCCACACTCTTCATCATGGAGAAAATGGGACAGAATATTAAACGGTATAACTTAGCTACTGATCCTGTTAAATTCGTTGAGAATAAAACAGTGAATGCTCTATTACATGAAAAAGGACCTAATTCACTTCCTGCTACAGTTTTAAACGGGGAGATTGTTAAAACAGGTCTTTACCCAACTAATCAAGAACTAGCAGATTGGTTTAATGTAGACATTTCAAAGTTAACTGAAAAGTCTTCAAAAACACGACTTATATAAAAGAAGGGGGATTTACCGTTGATTCAAACCTTTCATCCATCTCTAATTGATAACACTCCCTTTCTATTTTTCACTGGAAAGGGTGGAGTTGGGAAAACATCAACTGCCTGTGCAACAGCTGTTGCTTTCGCCGACAGCGGAAAAAAAGTATTGCTAGTAAGTACAGACCCAGCCTCTAACCTACAAGATGTTTTTAATATCGATATAAGCAATCAGCCTATGGAAATTCCTCACGTGAATAATTTATTTGCATGTAACTTGGATCCTGAAGTTGCGGCTGCTGACTATCGTGAAAAAGTAATAGGTCCCTTCCGCGGAAAACTTCCTGATTCGGTTGTCTCCACTATGGAGGAACAAATGTCAGGTGCTTGCACTGTTGAAATTGCGGCATTTGATGAATTCACAAATCTATTAGCAAATAAACAAATCGTTGATGAGTTTGACCACATTATCTTTGATACAGCTCCAACCGGACATACATTAAGACTACTTCAACTTCCAACTGCTTGGAGTGGTTTTTTAGAGGAAAGCACACATGGCGCTTCTTGCCTTGGACCATTAGCTGGTCTAGCCGACAAGAAGGAAATATACGCTGAAACGATGCGAGCATTATCGAACCGTCATCAAACTTCCTTAGTTCTTGTAACAAGACCTGAAACTTCTTCATTATTTGAGGCCCAGAGAGCATCCACTGAACTTAAAGAAATTGGTATTGAAAATCAATTTCTTATCGTAAATGGTTTGCTTCAAACTTTTATCAAGGATGACAATGTTTCTAAATCTTTTTATGAGCGACAAAGGACCGCTCTTACTCAAATTCCTGATGATTTACTAGAAGTTACAACTTACTCATTACCTTTTGTTTCTTTTCCATTAACAGGAATTTCAAATCTTAGGAATCTATTTCTTGAAACGCCAATTATCTTAGATACGGAGTCAGATTCTTTGACTCTAGACCAAGAAACTCTATTGACTCTTCAATCAATGGTAACTTCTTTTTCAACGAATGACACTCGTATTATTTTCACAATGGGGAAAGGTGGAGTTGGGAAGACTACAGTCGCTTCAATGATCGCCGTCGGTTTAGTTGAAAAAGGACATAAAGTCCATTTAACTACTACAGATCCCGCTGCCCATTTAGATTTAATGTTAAAGTCAGTAGATTCCAAAGACAATCTTTCATTAAGCAGAGTTGATCCCTCTAGGGAGGTTGAGCATTATAAAACCGATGTTTTATTAAAAGCAAAAGAGCATTTGGATGAAGAAGGGCTTGCCTATTTAGAAGAGGATTTAAATTCTCCGTGTACAGAAGAAATTGCTGTGTTCCATGCATTTGCAAACATCGTTGAAAGATCAAAGGATGAAATTGTTGTCATCGATACAGCTCCAACTGGGCATACTTTATTATTGTTAGATGCAGCACAGTCATATCATAAAGAATTGGCTCGTTCAACAGGTGAAGTCCCAAAAAGCGTACAAAACCTTTTACCTAGATTGCGAAACCCAAAAGAAACAAGCGTCGTTATTGTTACTTTAGCAGAAGCCACCCCTGTGTTGGAGGCTAAAAGGCTACAAGAGGACTTACGAAGGGCTGAAATACTACCTAAATGGTGGGTCATCAATCAGAGCTTATTTGCAACGAAAACCATTGATCCTGTATTAAAAGGAAGAGCAACTGCCGAAAAACAGTGGATTGAAACCGTTACGCAAAATCTTACTGATAACTGTGTGATTATCCCTTGGCAACCTGAAGAAATCTCTGGCTATGAGAAGTTAAAAGCGGCTAGTGCAACCTAAAAAAAGAAGGTATAACTAATGGAAAAAACCTATCAAGAGTTGGTTAAGGGTCGAATATTCATCGGTGGCTCTGGAGATATTGAAAAGTTACTGATTAATGAAGATATAGATATCGTCTATGATCTTCGTGCAGAAGCAATACTTGGAGAGTTTCCGTATAACCGAGTTCATCTTCCGATAGTTGATGATGTCGATTTACAAGATTCCTCTGTCAAACAGGCAATCAATGAAGTCATACGTCAATACAATCAAGGGAAAAATGTTTATTTCCACTGCTCAGGCGGGAAAAATAGGACAGGTACTGTTGCCGTTGGAACTCTACTTAATTTGGGGCATGCAAAAAACCTTGATGAAGCTGAGTACCAAGCGAAATCCATTCGTCCTATAATAAATATTAAAGGAGAAATGAAGCAAACTTTAAGACGTTTGTACCCTAAACATATATAATAGACGAAATAGACGAAAAGGGAGGGAAACGAATGCATATTACAGAAGAAGCAAAAACAAAACTAGTTCAAACCCTTGAAGAAAATAAAGCAGATGGACTTCGAATTTACTTTGCAGGATTTGGCTGAGGCAGTCCCAAAATTGGACTGGCTCTGGATGAGCCGGAAATTGATGATGATGTAAGAACTGTCAATGGAGTCAAGGTTGCAATAGACTCTAAAATACTCGATATGGTTGAAAACATGACGTTAGACTTAAAAGATGGCGACCTTGTTTTTACAGGATTACCTGAGTCTGAATGTTGTTAAGATTGAAACCCACCAAACCGTTACAAAGTTAGGTGGGTTTTTCTATAGATTGCTCCTTAATTCATGCTCAGAAATTACTCTTTACTATTTTATTATTAATTAATCAATTTTTATTGATTAATTAATTGCCTTTTTATAACTCAACGTATTATACTTTTATTAAATCTAAAATTATTGATTTAAGAAGGAGTGTTTAATTATGACAGTCAATCATTCAAGCACATTATCAAGTCATTATTTCCAAGCTTATTTTAGGCTAGTTATGAATTCGAGAAAATTTAATGCAAATGAGGCAAAACAATTCATTGAAGGATTCTTCTTTAAAAATGACCAAGAAATCTATGGTGATAGTACTTACAACCAATTCTTAGAGGCATATAGGTCTATTTGTTGTCCTATGTAATAGAACCTTTTACTCACCCACTTAATTTTCCTAAGAATATAACTTAGACGATTTATTGTTTATTTTTATCAAAAAATTTATTTAAACCAGCCTTTTTTCCTGAACCAACTATACATTCCCAACCCAATCGTGAACATAACAAACAACGCTCCAAAATAACCATAATCCCACTTAAGCTCTCGCATATTTTCAAAGTTCATTCCATAAATACGAGCTATAAAAGTAAGTGGCATGAAAATAGTTGTCATGACAGTCAATACCTTCATTACACGGTTTGTTTGATGTGAGTTTAACGAGTTATAACTATCCCTCATATCTGTCGTCATTTCACGACTTGCCTCTAACATCTTTCCTAATTTTAATAAGTTGTCATGAATATCTGAAAAACACTCTAACTTCCCTTGTATACCAGTTAAATGTTGAGATTTAATCATTCTATAAGCGAGATCTCTCATAGGAACTATAGTGGGACGTAATGCAAGCAATATCATTAATAGAAATTGTTCTTATCATAGCTTCTCCTTTTTGAATCTGGGCAATTATTTAACCATATATAAGTACGCTAAGCATTACTACCTGTGGGGAAGAAAGGGATTTAAACTAAAATCCTTGTCTCCTATTAAACTTCCCCATTTCTTTTCATCAACTCCGAAATCTTTTTACTATTTTCTCTAGGGCTTTGCTCAAGGTGATTAATCACCAAATTTTGTCGCTCTTTGGAATGATTCTGACTTAACTTTTGCTTACCTTCTATTCTTGTAATCTTAATTCTAAAGCCAACAATTCCTTTACTAAGTTCCTCTAGATAACTTGGTTCAACATCATTAAGGGTATACAAGCTACCTGGATGTTCATATTTATCAACAAGTTCATGTAATGAACTCCTTAATTCTTGCTCATCTTCAACAACTTCCGTATTACCGTATACATGAATCGCTACATAATTCCATGTTGGTACAGCTGTATTTGTTTCATACCATGATGGGGAGATATAACTATGGGGACCCTGAAATATTACAAGAACCTCTTGCCCTGGAATGTTCTTCCACTGTGTGTTTGGCCGTGCAATATGGCCATGTAATACGCCTACTTCTCGATCTAATGTGAAAGGTAGATGTGTAGCATAAGGGCTCCCATTATGCTGGGAAATTAATGTGGCAAAACTGTATTCCTCCATTATGTCGAACATTAATTCCTGATCGTCGATTTTGAAATGCTTTGGTATATACATGTTAACACTCCTTAAATTGGTATGTATCTTAAGATATTCCAAATAGCACTTCAAGTTAAAAATAAAGCAATAAAACAAATATATAT
The DNA here is from genome assembly GCA_041611945.1 of Bacillus sp. (in: firmicutes). Taxonomy (GTDB): domain Bacteria; phylum Bacillota; class Bacilli; order Bacillales; family SA4; genus Bacillus_BS. The sequence goes on along the minus strand of JBFILZ010000088.1, from coordinate 989 downwards.
GCTAGTTAGTCAGGATACGATACACCTACTAATGATAAGAGGTGGTTTTTAAATGTGGATATAATATATTTTTAATAAATTCCGCTTATTTAGTCAGACTCCTCTGATTTAAATGAGCGGTATTTTTGTATGGATCTGCAGTTAGAGTTCTTAGCCTAAAGGGAAACTGCTAGTCGATATTATGAGATAACTGTATACTTATCTCGAATCCAAGATATAATGTGCTACACATATAATTTGGATCTATTCATAAGAACTATTTGGTTCAGGTAACTGCTTATATTCATGGGTTTCAGCCACTAAATTGTGAATATAATCTTTAATCTGGGCTAATTGTAAAATCTCTTCTGGAACCTTGTTACAATAAGCACCAGCATAGCTGATATTCTTTATCTTTCCATTCATCTGTATTTTCCAACTTGTATAGCTTGGTGGTTCCTCATGGCAACCTTCATCTTTTACAATCTCAAAATCATCATCCATCATATTAATCTTAATCAATTCGTTATAAATGACTTTCATATCTTCCTTAGCTAATTCAAGCTCCGCTTCAATTGTACCATCCAAAACAAGGTCTTTTACAACTGTATTGGTAAAAGTGTCAATTTTTTTCTTGCCATATGTTCCATAAGAAAGACTGAAATTAAAGTCCTCTGGCATTTTATCACTCGAGTTGAAACTTGATTCTTCCTGCTGAACTTCATTAGAGCAACCGAATAAAATTGCCATAATTATTAGAACTGTTGAAAAAGAAAGATATGTTTTGAATTTCATATTTAACCACCTCTTGTTTTAGACGAGTTAATGCTACCTAAAAGTTTCACCCTTCAAACTCCTCTGCAAAATATACAATTCCCCCCAAGACTCCTCCAACAAAAAAGGGTGCTAACCTGGGTGCAAGAATAGCACCGGATCTTTTATCCAGTTAAAGTATTTGTTTGCAATTTTTCATTCTTCGAGATGATCTTCTCTTGAGAATATAGTATCAT
>JBFILZ010000087.1:0-11188 GCA_041611945.1 Bacillus sp. (in: firmicutes) | reverse complement strand
TTCCACAACCTGCTAGGCTAATACCTAAGACTGCAACTAAAAGAATACTTAAAAGCTTTTTCATTTGTTATTTTCCTCCCTTGTATTAATTCTATAAGTTTACAAATTCTATTATCACCCAGATGCAAATATCTTTCTATACTTTTCGTCAATTTTTTACATATTTTTCTCTTAATTAATTATTTATTATGTAAATTCAAATAAACTCCTACTTGTATTGGCTCTGTTAAACAAATAAGAGTTTATTTCCCAATGTACGAAACTCACTTTTCGCAGAGCGTGCTGTGAGTTTCTTCAGTGCAATTACACCTGCTGGGTCTCCTCTGAATCCTTTTCATCTACCGTTTCTTTGAAATCAAGATGTAACTTAATTTTTAATACTAAAGTAAAAAATAGAAACCATTAAGTCTCTACTTTTTTAAGGGTCATTTCATTTACTTTTTTTACAAATTGAAATACTTCATGAGCCTCTACAGGAGGGCTATAGACAAAACCCTGAATTTGGTGGCATCCGAGATCTTCAAGAATTTTTATTTGCTCCATTTTTTCTACGCCCTCTGCGATGACACTGAATTTCAAGTTTTCAGCTAAATCAATAATGGATTTCACTAATGTAATTTTGTTATTACTAGACTCAATTTCATGAATGAAAGACTGGTCAATCTTCAAACAATTAATAGGTAGCTGTTGTAGATAGCTTAATGACGAGTATCCTGTCCCAAAATCATCGATAGCAATCTTTATTCCACTACTTTGAAGTTCACGGAGAATAAGGATGGTGAATTGAACGTCCTCCATAGATATACTCTCTGTAATCTCTAAACTCAAGTATGTAGGATCCATATTGGTTTCTTTTAAAATCTCTTGAATCATTCCGACTAAATTTTCCTGTCTAAATTGCTTCGCTGATAAATTTACTGAAATGGGTATCTTTAAACCTTGTTTGTTCCATGAACGAAATTGTTCACAGGCATTTCTGATTACCCATTCTCCTATTTCTAATATAAACCCTGATTCTTCAGCAATAGGAATAAAATCTTTAGGCGAGATAAACCCCTTAATTGGATGATGCCAACGAATTAACGCTTCAACACCGACGACTCGTCGGTGCTCTGAATCAATTTGAGGTTGGTAGTATAATATGAACTCGTTTTTCTCAATCGCAGTACGTAAAGCCTTTTGAATTTCAATTCTTTGAATAGTCTCTAACAATATATCTTTTGAATAAATAAAATAGTGATTCTTACCTTTATTTTTCGCTCGATACATCGCTAAATCTGCATTCTTCAGCAATGCTTTAGCATCATTCGCATGATCAGGATAGATTGAGATACCTATGCTAGCCGTTGTGTTTAACTGATGACTACCAACATGAATAGACTCGCGAATCCCTGAAATTATTTTCTTAGCGTTATAATTTATTTCTTCTAAAGAGTTGCTAGTGGTAAAAAGTACAGCAAACTCATCTCCACCTAGCCTAAATAAGTAGTGTTCAGGTAAAGACAAACGCTTTAATCTATTGGCCACCTGAATAAGGAGTTGGTCTCCTACAGGATGACCTAAAGTATCATTTACATATTTAAAGTCATCTAAATCAATTAACATAAGTGAGATTTGTTTATATTGGTCTATATCTTTTATGAACCTTTCAACCATTTGTGAGTATTTTTTCCGGTTAAACAATCCTGTTAATTGATCATAATCCGTTAAACTTTTCATTCTTTTTTCAGTTAAATCTTTTAGTGTAACATCAATTCCATATCCTCTTATTTCATTAATTATTTTAGAATTCGGTTTATATATAGGCCATGCATAATGGTCATAAACATGGTTATCTGTTCTCACCTGAAACTCTACATTATTTCCTGAAAAAGCCCGTTCTAAAGGAAGTATTATTGATTCAAAAGTTTCTTTTGACATTATTTCATTTATTAGCTTTCCTTTAACTGTTTCAGTAGTGATGTCCAATTCCACTGCCATTTTTCCCTCGTGATAAGTGAAAAAAATGCCATCATTCTTACCTTTTTTCAGATGGTACATAGTGACCGGTAATGTAGAAGAAGTATTACTAAATTGGTTTTCAATTGCTATTTTTTCATTTTCTATAAACATCATCTTCGATGATTGATGAGCAGCTTGCTGTAAGACTAACAAAAAAATAAAATATGATATTGCAAAGATTAAGAAAAAAATCATATATACTTCGAAATTTAAATGTCGTTCGAAATCAAAATCAACAAAAAAAACAATACTAATTAGTAGGATCCAAATCAGAATTGATAGAATAGAAGTTTTCCGTAAAATATTATTAAATATGGGCTCAACCTGTTTCATTTTCAATTCAAGGTCCACCTTAATTACTGACTTGGAAAACGTTTATATTTCACTTTAATGTAAAGCTATATCCACTTAAAGTATATTTTTATAAAAAGTAGAAAAAATAGTAATGTATCTTTTTGTCCAAACGAAACGACTATTAACCTTGTGTGTAAATGTTTTTTATTAAAGCCCAGAATATAATACTTTTTAAAATTATTCTAGGCTTATATTAATTTATCTTACTTTACGAATTGGATGTGCCAATAAAATTAAAAACATATTAAAGATTTTCCGTATTCTTTTAGTTCTATCTTGAATCTTTTTTTGTTGATAAGCGTAAATCAACAAATCTAACTCCTGGCTACACTTTACTGTTTCCTTGCTAGTGAAACCGGTTGCAGTCCCAGTTGTAATCAGTTTGCTGCGCTTTTTATCAATCTCTTTTAGCAGCATATTAATCTCGAATCTAGAAGTAAACACTGTCAACACAATTCCCTCCTCTACCTAAAAAATCAACATCTTTTTTTAGTATTACAAATTCTACTAATTATGTAAATAGATTCGCAAAAATAGACAAAATTCTCTTTTATTTTCAAGTTTTTCCGACAAAATTTTTTCTCGATTATGAAGTTCTGATGTTTTTAAGTCTATTTTAAAAGAATTTTTGCAAATATTCGTCGAACTTAGAACTTATTATTAGTAGAATGAGTTTCCATTCATGATAAAATATACTTAACAAAATTCCATAATCAAAAGGAGGAATTTAGATGTTTACAGGAAATAAGCATTCGGAGAGTGATAGTGTGACAAAATATAAGAGAAAAGCTATTGAATACATAAATGATGTAGAAAAATCAAAGGAACTCTTGAAGGCAGCAAGTGAAAAGTCCATATCTGAAAAGGGGAAAATTGAAACCTTCAAAGACCAATTAATGATTTTATTAGATGTTTATCATGATTGGATTTCAGGAGATTATCGCCAAATACCATACAAAACATTAACGATGATAGTGGTAGGTGTTCTATATTTTGTTGTTCCTATTGACCTAATACCAGACGTATTCCTTGGTGTTGGACTTGTTGATGATGCTGCTATGATAGCCTTTATTTTCAAACAAATCGGAAAGGACTTAGAACAATATAAGCAATGGCAATTAATTCATAAACAAAGTAACGATACTACTAAGTAATGAGTAATGTATCCGTTGTTATTATCCTTAGCAGAATGACAGCCAGCTTTCCATGGGGATAGTGGGGATATTGGAAATTAACACCGGATTCGCACTCGTCCAGTACTCTCGGAATGTTGTCATTCATCCTTCGTTCCAATCAACTTCGGATAATTGTCATCGTGGACCTTTGACAGTGCAAAATAATTGCGAGTAAATATGATCTCTCTTGCTTAAGCTAAGTAAAATATAGTATGTATTGGAGAGAATACAATGAATTTACTCAAAATAGTTATATTTATATTAATTTTCAACCTGTTTATTATTCCCACACGAATTAATGCACAACCATTTCTAGATGAAAAAAAAATAGCTATCATAATTGATGACTTAGGAAATAGTATGGATGGCACAAAAGAAATTCTAGCACTCCCAATTCCGATTACTGTGGCTGTTATGCCATTTCTCCCATCTTCTAAATCAGATGCCGAATGGGCTCATCGTTTAGGTCACGACGTTATTCTACATTTGCCAATGGAACCGGTTAAAGGAAAAAAAAGTTGGTTAGGTCCTGGTGCAATAACTACAGATTTGTCTGATAGGGAAATTCGCTCACGAGTAGAAGCTGCAATTAAGGAAATTCCTTATGCAATAGGTGTTAATAATCATATGGGGTCAAAAGTAACTGCAGACAGAAGGGTCATGAAAATCATTTTAGAAGTGTGCAAACAATACGGTCTCATTTATATTGATAGTAAAACAAGTTCGAAAAGTGTTGTTTTACAGATGGCTAATGATATTGGAGTTCCTTGTATAGAAAACCAATTATTTTTTGATGAAATCTATACTAAACAACATATAATTAAACAAACGAAGAGGCTTATTCGAAAGTTACAATATAATGACGAGATTGTAGCAATTGGACATGTTGGTCCACCTGGTGAAAAGACCGCAGCCATTTTAAAGGAGTTTATTCCAATTATTGAAAATGAAACCAACGCTAAGTTTGTAAGAATTTCCAGTCTCATACAAGAAAGAGAGCTGTTACAGTAAAATAGAACTTCTAGTGATTTTTCGAAAATAAAAAGAAAGACGTTTTCGCTTTACGCGAAAAAAAGTTTGAGAGTCAAATTAAGTTGACCTCAAACTTTTTCAATTGGACAATATCACCTTATGATACCAATGATATTTTTATTAATGTTATCAATCTGATTATTTAAGCTTCTGTCTCTTCCGCCTCATAAATGGGTACCCAACCTTCTTGAGTGACAAAAATCCGCACTGCAACAACTTTTCGGTCTTCCTGAAGAGTGAAATAATGGCGAACATTTGGTGGAACAGAAATTAAATCTCCTGGGTTTAGTCTTACATCAAAGAATACATCATCTTTTCCTTGAATGATAAATATGCCATGTCCACTTACTATAAAGCGAACTTCATCATCTGTATGATGATGTTCTCTCTGAAAATTTTGTAACAATTGATCTAAATTTGGTGTCGAGTCTGATAGTGCGATAACATCAGCAGTTTTATAACCTCTCCTTACAGAAATATTCGTAATTTCTTTTTGAAATACTGCTAATACATCCTGTTTTTGTTCATCAGTCAATTGGTAATTATCGTTCAACTCTTTTGGAAGTTTTGTGATATCCCACTTTTCATAAATGACCTCATTACTTTCCAAAAAGGCAGAAACCTTTTCTTGATCCTCAATTACCTCATTACTTCCATGAATACGAATAGTCGCCATCTTCCATTCCTCCTCGGTTATGATGTTGAATAGTAGTTTTGATTGTTCCTTTACCAAATTAACGCACTGGGGGTCAGACCCCTAGGGCGCAATTAGATGTTTTAAAGCAAGTTTTTTTAGTGTGTATGTAAAAAGAAATTCACAGGCTTCTAGGTATCTTTTGGCCTCCTCTGGTGTTTTCCCCCATACTGTTAGTCCATGATTATGAATAAGGATCGCACCTGCGTCTTCTCTAACAAATGGTTCGAATTCATCTGCTAGTGTGGGAATATAGCTATGGTTGTAGATAATAGGTACTGTGAAAATGGCATCCTCTTCCCACAAACCAAATGCCTTTATTATTTCTTGATTCTGAAAAACGATCTGCCCTTGAGAAAAATACAAGTCTGAAATTACATTATTATCAACAGTATGAATATGAAGACAGCAATCCGCCTTTGTATTTTTATATACTATAGTATGAAGCAAAGTTTCTGCAGATGGCTTTAGAATTGTATTATCGACAGGTAGACCATTCTCATTAACAAGTAAAAAGTCCTCATTTGTTCGCTTTCTTTTATCTTTTCCGCTTGCCGTCACTAAGAAGGTAAGTGGACTCTCCGATACTTTAATTGATAAATTACCACTTGTTGCAGGAAACCAATCCCTCAAGGACAATTCATCTTTAATATCTGCAAGTTCACTCCATTTGCCGGTTAGATTGCTCACACATTCACCTCCAATATCCCATACTTTAATGTTTCAATTACATCATAAAATGTTTCAAACGAGTGATATTCTTTTTTCAGTTCATCCAATTTCACTTTTAAAAAGTCTCTGGCAAAAACGATTTCGGCCATTTTAGCGGCTTGTAGATCGGTGATGGAATCACCGATTACAATAATATCTTCATTTGAACTTACTAGCTTCTTGATAATACTTGGTTTACAACATCCACAACCATTAGAGCAAAAATCATCACAGCTATTTGGCCAAAGAATTTGAATGTTGTCACCTGAAAAATTAGAAGCATTGCAATAAATATTTTCTCGTTCAATCAATCCTTCCAGTAATGGATAGACAAAAAAGTCAATTCCACCACTGACAATGTAAAGTGGAATGCCTTCTTCTTTTGTAAACTGAACAAAATCAGAAAATCCTTCTCTAATCACAGAATGTTCTTTCAAAAAAGTTACAAGATCTTCTCTGGAGTTAGAGGGTAGTAAACTAAATAATTTACCAACGCCTTCTTGTACCGATACTTCCTGAGCTAGAATCTGATCTTTCACACTTACCCATTCGATAGGTGCAAATTTTTCCATCAAGGAAATAATATTATCTGTCTCCGTTACCGTCCCATCAAAATCACAAAAAATAATAGGTTTTTTCAAAACTTTTAATTCCCCCATAATTCTAATGCCTTTTTCAATGAAGAATGTTCATTTGCTGCATCATCTAAGGTTCGCCCTTCAACAATTGCATCGACTGCTTGTCTGAAAGCCTTACCACCACCGATTGCACCGTCTGGGTGGCCATGAACGCCTCCTCCAGCATTAATGACTGAATCTATCCCGAAATCTTTAATCAATAATGGTACCAAACCTGGATGAATGCCAGCAGAAGGAACGGGAAATACGCTCTTTAATTCATCTTTTTTTGTTAATTCTTCCGAAATACCAAGCGCTTCGTCACGCTTCAAAGCTACACTTCCATAAGGCGAAGGGAATAAAGAAAAATCTGCACCTGTATATCTTAATAACTTTCCTAGTAGTAACGGGTTTTGAATACCATAAAATTCAGAAGGCGTTAACGCTCCGCTTACAGCTGGATGGGCCATAATTGGTATCCCGATTTCTTTATCTTCAACAAGTGCTTGAAGCACGTCTAGCCCATATGCAAACACATTAAACAGCAAGCATTCAGCACCAAGCTCCCTTGCTCTCCTTGCCTTTTCGACTAAATCGAAAGTACGACCTGTCAAATTAACTGCATACATAGCTTTATGGCCAGTTGTCTCGAAAACTTCTCTTAATACAGATCTGCTAGTTTCAATTCTTTTTTCAAAGGGGGTAAGTGGATTTTCAAAGAGAATCTCGTCATCCTTTACTAGATCTACGCCACCTAGCAACTGTTGCTTCAGTTGGTCTCTTAAAAATTCAATATCTCTACCTATTACCCCTTTAAAAATACTCATCACCAAAGGTCTCTTATAAACACCCAGAGTTGAACGAATCCCGTCTATTCCGAATACTGGACCAGGAAACGAATTCTTCACTTCAGATTGAAAATCTAAGTCAACCAATTTCACTTCACCATCTAAAGAAAGTTTTCCAAATACTGTAGTTAAAATAGCAGGTATATCATGTGAAAAATTCTCCATCGGATAAGATATTTTAACGAATCCCCTCTTTACCTTTTTACCTAAATATTCACTGGTCCTTTGACATTCATCAAGCTCCTGTATTGAAATAACTTCACCTTTATGTTTCTTTAACTGTTCCTGTTGGAGTTGTGGTAAATCTGTCCATGACCCTATTGTGAGTCCTAGTGCGATTCCTTCTGCTTTTTTTGATAATTCACCTTTTGCACTATGTAGCAAATAGGTTGCCTCTACTCTAGTCAAATGCAGCACCTCAATCTTCTCAAAATATTATATTATGCAAAAAACCCCTTCAAAAGAAGAGGTTACTTAGTTAAATATCACCATCTCCTTATCTCTCAGCTTTATGCTGCAAGAATTAGCACCGTGCTCATCTACTTAAAAATATAGATAAATCGGTTGCCGGGCTTCATCGGGCTAGTCCCTCCGCCTACTCTTAATAAGAAACACTATTTAATTTTTTGTTAATTGAAATTAATTTGGATTATGACAGATTCTGAATTAATTGTCAATTCAAAAAATATTGAGAGCTTTAATCCGTTTGATCGCTTCTTTTAACCTTTCCTCATCTGATAATAGCCCTACTCTTACATAACCTTCTCCATGTGTACCAAAACCTATCCCTGGCGCAACCACAACATGTGCTTCTTTAAGTAAATAATCTGAAAAACTAACAGATGTAAAACCTTTTGGCACTGGCAACCAGGCGAAAAAAGAACCCGCAGGTGCTTGCACGTTCCATCCAATTTCTTTCAATCCTTCTATTAATGTATTTCTTCTCGATTCATAACAATTGACCAACTTATCCACACATTCTTGAGAAGACTGTAAGGCTGTTGCTGCCGCTTCCTGTATTCCACCAAATAAACTCACAAACATATGATCCTGCAATAAGTTTAAAGATTCAATCACACTCTCATTTCCTACAGCAAAACCCACTCTCCATCCAGCCATATTATATGTTTTTGAAAGGGTATATATTTCAATCCCTTGATCTTTCGCACCTTCAACCTCTAAGAAACTCATCGGTTTTTTACCATCAAATCCAATCGCTCCATAAGCAAAGTCATGAACAACACAGATATTATGTTCACTTGCTATTTTAACTGTTTCTTTAAAAAATTCTTCTGTTGCTACTGCTCCTGTTGGGTTATTCGGATAATTCAAAAACATTAATTTTGCTTGTTCTAATTTAACTAAGTCAATTTCTTTGTAGTTTGGTAAAAAATTGTTCTCGGATTTTAGAGGCATAAATTCCATTTTAGCTCTTGCTAGCTCTATACCAAACCAGTAATCAGGATAGCCCGGGTCTGGTACCAGTGCAAGGTCGCCTGGATTTAACAAGCATTGCGGAACCTCAACCAGTCCTGCTTTTCCTCCAAAAAGTATCGCAACCTCTTTTTTTGGATCTAACACAACATTGTATTCACGTTTATAAAATTCCGTAATGGCTTCTTTAAAAAAGTTGTGACCTCTAAAAGGAGGGTATTTATGATGAAGTGGACTACTTGCTGCTTCCTGTAAAGATTGAATGATATGTTCAGGTGTTGGTTGGTCTGGATTCCCTTGCCCTAAGTTGATGACATCATTTCCTTCTTCTATCACTTTATTTACCTTCTCTACAAGAGTTGCAAAAAATTGAGTTGGAAGACTTTTTAAGATTTCAGACTGCTTGAATATACTCATAGTAATCTCCTTATTTTCATATTTTTTGGGCTCTGTTAAAACTCCATGTTGATTATTTAACCAAAGTTGGTTGAAGTGGAAGGATGCGCGACTCCAGCAGGAGCAACGGGACAGGTGAGACAACGATGGCGCAAGTGCCGAGCTGGCTCACCTGTCCCGCGGAAAGCGAGCATCCTGTAGCTTAAATCAACAACAACGTTTAACAGAGTCATTTTTTTAAGAAAACCTAAATCAATCTCACGAAAAGAATATTTAACCGATTATTAATAATGTCTGCTTTCGTAACCTAGTTGAAAAGCTTAAAAATGAATCTTATACTTTTGAACTCTATCAAAGGATTAAATAAGAAAATAGCTACCTTTTAATTTTCGAGTGGAGTGTTGGTGGGTCTCATCTGAATATTTCTACCATAAAAGTGTATGACCTTTCGATTCAACCTTTAGAAAAGAACATTTTTAAGAACCAATTACCTCGGAAAAACAAAAAAAAAGCTTTTATTGAGAATTTTAAAAAGTCAAAAAATTATATTGTAATTATAGTCAAAAATAATATATTGTTAGTGTCAACTTGTAAAGTAATTTTGAAAGGAGTTGGTTTCAATCAATCTAAAAATTTGTTGTATTCAATTTGATATTGAATTTGGAAATCCAAGCTTGAATTTTCACCATATCAAACAAAAAATCGAAGAAGCACTACCTAGAAATCCAGATATTATTGTTCTCCCCGAATTATGGACAACTGGTTATGACTTAACAAGACTTGATGAAATTGCTGACTTAGATGGACATATGACCCAAAGATTTTTAAGTGAAATTGCTAAGGAAAACCATGTACACATTGTAGGTGGATCAATAGCTATGAAAAAAAACAATAAAGTATACAATACTATGTTCATAGTAGATAACAAAGGTGACTTGGTTGGAGAATATAGTAAGCTTCATCTATTTAAATTGATGGATGAACATCTTTATCTAGAGGCAGGTCAGGAGCAAGGACTGTTTAAGTTAGGTAGCTTAAGTTGTGCAGGATTTATCTGTTATGACATTCGTTTTCCAGAGTGGATTAGAAAGCATACAACAAACGGAGCAGAGGTTGTTTTTGTAGTAGCAGAGTGGCCACTTGCTCGCCTTTCTCACTGGAAAGCCCTATTAATTAGTAGGGCCATTGAAAATCAATGTTATGTGATCGCTTGTAATCGCTCTGGTTCTGATCCTTCAAATGAATTTGCGGGTCATTCAATAATTATTGACCCTTGGGGAGAGATTGTCGAAGAGGCTGCTGAGGGTAATCAGATTCTTCATGGAGTAATTGAAATAAATAAAGTTAAAAAAGTTAGAAATCAAATTCCCATTTTTGATGATCGTAGACCTGAACTTTATTGATTACTCTTCGTACACTTAGATTCTCGTCATAAACATTGATAATTACTTTAATTAAATGATCACCCAAAATTAATTAACTAAATCTATTGACAAATACTAGTCCAACTTGTTAATATTTTCATCAAGTTGTAAAATTCTGAATATATTTTCTTTTATTCTCATATTAATATTTTATAATTTGGCTCTGTTAAAGCTCAATATTAGTGGAAGGTGCGAGACTCCGGCGGGAGCAGCGGGACAGGTTAGACACTGAAGGCGCAAGTGCCGAGATGGCTCACCGCCCGCCCCGCGGAAAGCGAGCATCCTACAGCTGAAATCAACAACAACGTTTAGCAGAGACCTTCATGCAAAACAATTTTGCACCATGAGGTATGAAAATAAGTAATATATTTCTTTAGCAGTGATCGAAGTGGAAGAACGCGAGACTCCTGTGGGACTAGCGGGACAGGTGAGACCTGAAGGCGCTATCGCCGAGGGGCTCACCGCCCGCCCCACGGAAAGCGAGTGTTCTGGAACGAAGATC
>JBFILZ010000086.1:0-11272 GCA_041611945.1 Bacillus sp. (in: firmicutes) | reverse complement strand
AGTTAGTATAGTAGCTATTTCAGGTTTTTCTCAAGGGATGTTATTGCCATTAATTGCAATAATCTTCGAGAATAGTGGGGTAACCTCGACTTTAAATGGTTTGAATGCTACCGCCTTATACATAGGGATTTTATTAGCTTCACCATTCATTGAGTACCCGTTACGACAATATGGCTATAAGCCCATTATTATGGCTGGAGCATTTCTAGTAACTTTATCACTTGCTTTATTTCCAATTTGGAGTTCCTTTTGGTTTTGGTTTACTTTACGACTAATTATAGGAGTTGGGGATCATGCCTTACACTTTGCCACTCAAACTTGGATTACTTCATTTTCCTCAAAAAAAAATCTAGGAAGAAACATTTCATTATATGGGTTATTTTTTGGTATAGGTTTTGCAACAGGACCACTTATGACACCACTCGTTAACATAAACGCTGCTCTTCCTTTTATTGTTTCATCCTCAATTTGCTTAGTTGGCTGGGTCTTTCTATTTTTCTTGAAAAATGAATACCCTGAGCAGCATTTGGAAAGCAATTCAATTTTCAACACATTTAACCGATTCAAAAAAGCTTGGAAGTATGGTTGGGTAGCTTTCCTCCCTCCACTTGGATATGGATTTTTAGAATCTTCCATTAACGGAATCTTTCCTGTATATGGACTTAGAATAAGTCTTAGCATTACAAATGTTTCTTTATTACTAACTACATTTGCTATTGGAAGTATTATTACTCAACTTCCATTAGGAATATTGAGTGATAAAATAGGGCGCCGAAACGTATTAATTCTTGTTTTATCTTCTGGGTCGGTTGCTTTTATTACCTCTAGTTTCCTTGAACACTCTGTACTTGGGCTTGCTATTTCTTTCTTAGTTGCTGGTATGATGGTTGGCTCTACTTTTTCATTAGGGATTAGTTATATGGCTGATCTTATGCCTAAAGATTTATTACCAACTGGAAACTTATTATGTGGTGTCTCCTTTAGTATTGGTAGTCTTTCCGGTCCTATTCTTGGTGGTCTATTTATTGAATTGTTTCAAAGTATTAGTTTTTTTCATGTAATAAGCTTGGTTTTAATCAGTATTTTAATTGCAGTAGTAGTTTCAGACAAGAAGTTAGTTATTCAAAATTAGTTTTCTATTATATTTTAGAATTATCTAAAAGTTTATTGCACAATTTCGTTTATCTGTTATATAATAATATATATAAATTGTTAAACTGTACTAATACAGAAAAAGGGGCTGTTAAAATGATTCGTCAAGAACGGAAGAATATGATTGAATTTATTCAACGTACTAAAGAGATGACAAAGGATCAATTGATGTTTATGACAGATGCAGAAATTGAACATATTTATAGTATTACTTATGATCAATTTGAATTAATGGCAGAGTAAAAGGGGCTGGAACAAAAGGTTTTCAGCCATAGAAAAATCCGAACTTTTTTGAAATTCTGACTTGAATTTCATAGTAGTTCGGATTTTTTTGAAGATATTATAATAGTATGATTTTTACGGAGTAGTCGTTTTTGTTGATTTCCGCTGCAGTACTCGCTTTCCGCGGGGTGGGTGGTGAGCCGCCTCGATGTAAACACCGTGGGGTCTCACCTTTCCCACGCATCCCGCAGGAGTCTCGCACTTCCCCTCCAATCAATCTTTATAAAAGTTGCATTAAAACAACCTATTACTACAGTGTCTTTTCTTATTATGCTTTAGGCAATGTTAAATGTTCGGCTTTCACTCGGAAGATTTTCGATATGTCCCAACCTCTTCTTTTTGTCGATTAACACTAGTTTGTTTTCTTCTTTTATATTTAATTCCTTACTCTTTTGGAAATATACTATGTACTTCTTTCTTCTCTTAAGCAATTAATGATCGCATTAATTTCCCCCCCAATTAATATGATCATTCCTGTCAAGTAAAACCATACCATCAATACAATTATCCCACCTAAGCTCCCATAGGTTGCCTGAAAATTGCCGAAATTACCTACATAATACGAGAAGGCGGTGGAAACAAATATCCAACCTAATGTCGCAAAAATTGATCCCGTAAATACTTCTTTCCAATGCAAATTCTTATTCGGGGCAAAGTAGTAAAGGCAACTAAATACTATCAAAAGAACGATAAAGCTAATGACCCATCTAGCCGCATTCCATAATAGTAAAAAGGTTTCAGACAAACCAAAGGCCGAGAATACGAAAATTCCGATTTGCTCTCCGAAGACTGGTAGTAGTAGAGCAATCACAATTACTATAATCATTGCAAGTGTAAGTACAATTGACATTAGTCTTGAAACAATAAAAGAACGTGTTTCCTTAACATCATATGCTCGATTGAATGCCCGGATTACAGCATTTAAACCGTTAGATGCAGTCCATATTGTCGCAATAATCCCTAATGAAAGTAACCCTCCATTTTGATTATCAATTACCACTAGTAAGGTGTTTTCAATTAATGTCATCGCTTGTTCGGGTGCATATTGCTTAATGAATTGAAGTGCTTCTTGCTGTGTTAGGGGCAAGTATCCAATAAGTGTGAACAAGAAAATTAAGAATGGGAAAAGGGATAGTAAAAAGAAATAAGCCAACTCTGCAGCCAATCCTGCTATTTCGTCTTTTTGAAATCTATACCAAATTTCTTTAAAAAAAGTTTTATATAAATTATTCTCCATAGACTTAATCAACCCATCTCTTCAGCTTTATTCTTTTCAGTTCTTTTTAGTTTCCCAAGATTCCTCGTTAATAAACTTTATGCGAACAAACTGTTTAATAAGACTCTATCTTTATATATATAAGAAGCTTTAATTGGAATTTGTAATGTTTTTAAACATTCATGATACAATAGTAATACACATTGTTACATAAGGAGATGATAGGGTTGGATTTAAATGAAAAAAGCACCGATAATATCGAATATATGGTGAACGAAATCTCACAAAAGCTTAAGATACTTAATGTGGGTATTTTAAAATCTTCTCATTTTAGTGAGGAAGCATACGAGGATTTAAAGGATATCTACATGCTCGTTAAAAGTAAGGATCATTTTTCAATTAGCGAAATGCAAGCAATTGCTGAAGAAATAGGAAACTTAAAAAAATAGTGCAGCTAAATAGCTGCACTATTTTTCTTCTTCAATGATACCATCAATCAATAATGTATATTCATCCTCAAGTGATACTTCTAAATTGGAGTCAAGATACCTAATTACCGGACGCTGCATAAGCGATTTAATTTTTATAACTATTGCAGCTTTTCCATTATTCAACATTACTTTGGTACCCGGAGTATAACTAGGGATACTGTCGATAAATAACTGGACTAACTCCCTACTATATCCTACAGAACTTTTAGTCATGATCATTTCCATTGCCATATGCGGTGGAATATTTTCACGAGAGACCATGTTTTCATATAAATTACAAATCCCACAAATTTGAGCCAAATCATGGAACTCCTTGCCCTTAATACCTCTAGGAAAACCGGTTCCATTTAATTGCTCATGGTGTTGATAAGCGACATGCGCGGCTAGCAGGTTCACTTCTCTAACTTTTCGCAAATACTCAAACCCAGTGTGTGGATGCAACTCATCATCTGAAGTAATAGCCTTCCCAATATCATGCAATAATGACCCAATAGCCAAGTCCCTTAATCTAAGGTTATTAAATGACATCTTTTTTGCTACCTGAAGAGATAATAGAGCAACGTTCACTGCATGAGCGTACCGTCTTAAGTTTTCTGGAACAGAAGTAGTAGGAATCAGTACAATCGCTTTCCTTTTTATCATTTCATCAATTAGTTTTGTTGCAATTTTTTGTACATCACGAACTTGGATAATTTTCTTTGAGGATGCATCAATAAAAACCTTTTGAATTCCTTCAATTGCATCCATCCATGTTGGCATATCCATCATTTCTTCCATAGTGATACCTGAGGATACGTAGTCTTCTACAAATAGATAGCGAATATCCATATCTTCCAATCGTTCAAGAAATTTTGGGTGGATCGTTCTTCCCGCAGCTAACAGGATTCTTTTTTGTCTGTCATATATAGGCCTAGCCAACTGCATTGTAATATGATTATATTCGGAAATACCTATTAACCTCATTACCTACTCCTTTATCACGCTCTAAAAAAATGAAATGTATTTTAGTTAAAACTTGTGCAATTTATATCTTTTTACTTTAAGCACTTTATACACCATGTTCATTTCTAAACAAAATTAATTTAAACAGAAGGTGTTAGACACTATCTGTAACTAGGGATTTAGGATACTATTCAGGTACTAATCAACCATAGGAGGTAGCTTTGTTCATGAAAGCCAAACGATCCATCTATCCATTCCCAATCAATAACCGTCTAAAACAAAACCTTGCTTTAAGAAAGGGATTCCCATCTCTGCCAAATTTCTTTGGGATTACGTTCATACACCGAATTCTCTCGGTACATAAATTGATGCATTATAAATTCTCTTCTTATTGTAGCAAAGTCAGAATGGAATTGCTTAATAAATTCATTCACTTCTATTTCTTTATACTTCCTACCAACCTCGAGTTTACCAACCAAAAATTCTAAGACAATTAATTTTTTCTTCAATTGAGAGGGAATACGCTTTAATTGACCTTCTTTCGTAAAGAAATTATGTAAAACAGCTTCACGGACTTGCATATATTCTGTTTCATTCATTTGGTCCTCCTCCATCACTGCTTGTTTACAAAGTGTAATTATTGCTTCAGAACTAAATTGGAGTGTCTTTTCATCTAATGAAAAATAAATTGTGTTTTTTTCTCTCCTTTGAATCAGTAAACCCGAATCTCTAAGTTTATTGGCATGATGAGTGACTGTTGGCGCTGATACTCCAAGTTTATTAGCTAATTCCATTCCACTTTGAGGACCCTTAGCCAAAAGTAAAATCATAAGAATTCTAGTAGGATCTGAAAGTGCTTTGTGAAAATTGACTATTTTTGATAATTGCATAATACACCCCTTCACTATTTCAATATATATCTAATTAGATGATATTGTAATTAGATTAGAGTGTCAAAAATAAATAATTTTCCCTTCAAAAGAAAGCACTCAGTTGGAAAGGTGAGACACCGAAGGCGCAAGTGCCTAGTTGTTTCACCTCCCACCCCACAGACGCTCATTCTTTAGTTGAAATCAACAACATAGTTTAACAGCGCCTATTCAAAAGTACATCAAGCAATAGTACGGATATTACTCTTATCAAAGCATTTCGGTTTTTTTTTCTGTATCGTAATCAAGTCCCTTCACTCCGTAGCATATAAGTTAATAAAGGGGGGATGAAATTGATTTCATTGTGGCTCACTCTTTTAGTATTGTTTACTTTCTTTATAATGGGTATTGTGATTTTTATCTATTCAATTCGAAGCAGTGTAGAACCAATTGATGCTCATACAATTGATCCACTACCTGACGAGAAAGAAACTTAAAAGGCTACCAGATGGTAGCTTTTTTAATACATTTAAATTAGGTAAAAACCGATTCCCATAATTACGTAAGCAGCTAATAAAGTTACCATTCAAACCAATTCGTATCTCCATCATTAGTAATTGACTGAAGAAACGAAAGAATAATCGATATTGTCCACCTCGTTTGAATATTTTTAATGCTACTATCCAATGTAGATACAAACCGAATAGACTATTTTTTTCATTTTCTTAAACTTCTATGTTTTCACACCTTTATCTGGACATCGGACCTCTCTTTCCTGAAAATCAAATATCTCTTACGGTAGGATGCATTTCATTAAAACTTTTCATTTAAGTATGAGACAATCAAAAAGGGACTATATCTACAAAAGGAGGAATCACTATTGAAAAACTTAAAGGATACAACCACCTTACATAATGGAGTTAACATGCAATGGTTAGGACTAGGCGTTTACAAAATAAAAGAAGGAAATGAAGTCATAGAATCGGTTAAAACAGCCCTGAATAATGGATATCGAAGTTTCGATACGGCAGCAATCTATCGAAATGAAGAGGGCGTTGGACAAGCTATTAAAGAATCTACTGTCCCACGAAAGGATTTATTTATTACAACAAAGGTATGGAACTCTGATCAAGGTTATGAATCGACTCTTCAAGCTTTTGATGCTAGCATAGAAAAGCTTGGTTTAGATTATGTTGATTTGTATTTAATTCACTGGCCGGTAAAAGGGAAATACACTGAAACATGGAAGGCTCTTGAAAAATTGTATAAGGACGGCCGTGTGCGGGCAATCGGAGTAAGTAATTTCAACATTCATCATTTAGAGGACATAATGGAAATTGCAGAAATTATACCAATGGTGAACCAAGTAGAATATCATCCACACTTGACACAAAAGGAACTTCATAATTTTTGTAAGAAACATGGTATTCAACTTGAAGCATGGTCTCCGCTTAAGCAAGGCGAGCTTTTATCTGAGCCTACTATAAATAAAATTGCTAGAAAATATCAAAAATCCCCTGCCCAAATTATTTTACGGTGGGATATCCAAAATCAGGTTGTTACTATACCAAAATCAATCAACGAATCTAGGATCATTGAAAATGCAAATATTTTTGATTTTGAGTTAACACCCGTTGAGATGTCCGAAATTGATGCCCTTAATAAAGACCATCGTATCGGACCAGACCCTGACAATTTTAATTTTTAGGTCTGTTAAACCTCAATGCTGGTTTTTTAAACGAAGTTGATTGAAGTGGGTGGAAGGTGTGAGACACCGAAGTCGCAAGGGCCTAGTTGGCTCACCGCCCGCCCCACGGAAAGCGAGTGTTCTGGAACGAAGATCCCCTTATTTTCAGGGTAGCCTACTTTTTTAAAAAATACCAAGCGAACAATCCTACTTTAGCAAGTGCTAAAGTAGGATTGCTCTAAACCTGTTGAACATGTTAAAGTACAATGTTTTTAACGGCTAAGTTGTGTAAAGCAGTAGATATAAGAATCATATGTTTAACGGGAAAGGAATTTCGGCGTGAATTTACCCAATACACTAACCACCTATCCTTTAAGTGGAAATCATCAAATACTTGTAACAGAACTAAATTTAACCATACCTGTCAATTCCACAAAGTGAACATAATTAATACTCACCACTGTGAATTTAATTTAAGAAGTGTCCACTCATTTAGTGATAGTTATTATGTCCATTTGCACTACTGCTCGTCTTCTGTTTTGGGTTATTTCCTTTTTGATGGTCATTTTTATTCTTTTTCTTTTTAGCCATTGTAATCCCCCTTTAAAATGTAAATGAAGGCTTAATCCTTCAAATTTTAGTATTACCTAGATGTTACATTCTATATTTGGGAAATTCATACATCCTTTTGGTTTTTATTTCATAATTAATTGGTGTTATATGTACCAATCAACAGAGTTTGAGTTGAAGAATAAACATCTAAAATAAGAAAATAGGATATAAAAATTCTGCGGGTTTATCCATTAATCTTATGATGATTTAACGTTAATTCTTTTAATTTCCTACCATTTTTTTAGTAGAACTGAACAAGAATTTCTCTAAAGTATTTTACGTCTTTTTGGACATTATAAATTCGAGGTGATTGGATGATTATTGCAAAAGTTGGTAATGTTATATCCTTTGAAAGAGAAGGTAGTAACTTTGAAGGTGTTGTTACTGGGATAAGGGAAAATTCCGTGATAGTTGATTTCGGTTTTTCAAAAGAAAAAAATGAACCACGCAGGACTATTGTAAGTCATAAAAACTACAAAATAATTAAATCGTAATAATGATACTCATTAAAATGGTAACCTTTAATTAAATTTTAACTTTAATTACTGATGTAAGATAAAGACGAAGGACCAATACTGGCCCTTTGTCTACCTGTCAGATGTACACTCTTCGGTAATTGCACATTTTTTAAAACTCCATTTTAGTTCACACATTTTTCAAGCCTCTATCAGGCACCTTCAGCCAAATCGAAACACCAATTTTTTGGCAAATAGTTAAATAATGCATCATCATAATGAGAACAGCTCCAAAGTTCATCCCGATTATTACACCTTCCATTTGCAAGTGAGTAGATCCCAAAAGATACATCACTATAAATTGAAAAACAGTAGCCCAAACCGAATGATAAAACGCGTCCTTCACAAGTCCTAGACCAATTAAATAGGCTTGCATCGGTATGATAAAAAAATGAATTAAAAAATAGGGCCAGAGAATTTGTAAATACAAGGTTGCAGAAGAAGATTCAAAGAAAATATGGGTTAGTGGGTCAGCAAAAAAATAAAATAAACAAACCGCTGGCACACCATATAACACCGTGATCAAGATTACCTGCTGTAATATTTTTTGAAGTCTTCTGAATTCCTGCTTTTCATATGCTTCTGAAACAGTTGGAATTAATGCAATTAATAAAGAATGTGCAATAAATGCTGGAAAGAACCCTATGCTCATTGCAACTCCTGCCATTAGTCCGAATTGTTCAGTAGCTACTCCTTCAGACACTCCGGACCTAAGCATGGCTGCTTTAATCAGAAAAGGTTGGAATGCATGGGAACTTGCGTGGAATAGTCTCATTCCTGTTGTTGGTATTGAAACAGCTAGAATATTTTTCCGAACCTCTTTTCTTGTTAATACCGTATACCTTCCCTGCTTGACCACTTGCCATTGGATAAAGAAGGCATGAAGTAAATAGAGAGTAACGACAAACTCACTTCCTATTAAAATACCCAGTGCTATTAGCAGAGCAGTGTTTAACTCTAATGAGAATAGCTTAAATAGTAAGACTAATAATATAAGCTGTACGGCCTTCTTCAAAAAACTTGAAAAGGCTATTTTGCTCATATCTTGCGTTCCCATAAAATAGCCCTTCATTAATGAAGAAATCATCACAATTGGTATTAGTATGATAACTAACCATTTAACAAACGGATGGTAACCTCCAAATATTTGGATTTTGGGTAATATAAATAATCCTAATGCAATAAAAACCAACATTAGTTTGAACGTGAATTTCGCTGTGTGCTTCATGGTTGTTCTGTGGAATCTTTCTTCTTTTTCCGCTATTATTTTTGAAATTGAAATAGGTAACTCCAGGCTAGCAACAACTACAACTAAAAATATTGAAGGTAGAATGGTCATGTATAAACCCATGCCATGCTCACCTAACTGTTTGGCTAAAACTAAATTAACAAAAAACTCTAAGCATTCTCCAATAAATGCAGCAATAATAAGAAAAACTAGACCTTTTAAAAAAGTATTCATGCAGAGTCTCCTTGTCCCGTCATGTAATGTACTATATACATATGAGACAAGTCTCCAGAATATCTACAGAATGTTTAATTAAAGGGCCGAATGAGAGATTTGAAGATGTATAAGCAGAAGGAATATTTTAAATGAAGCAATTTTCGCATACTTTGTTCCTTACAGAGCTATCTTATATAAAAGCTCTGTTAATGCTCGAGGTGATATTTAAAACAAGTTGATTGAAGTGGAAGGTGTGAGACTTCAGTGGGAGTGGGAGTGGCGATACCGAAGGGGCAAGTGCCGAGTGGGCTCACCGCCCGCCCCACGGAAAGCGAGTGCTCTGGAACGAAGATCCCCTTATTTTCAGGGTAGCCTATAAAAAAAATTGGTCCACTCTAATGAGTGGACCATACAATTATAATAAGGGGGAATACCTTATGAATAATATCATTCCCCAATATCACTTGATTTAATCATTTTCATATTAATATTTTGTTTAAAACAAGCAATCAATAATTTATTTATAGATAAATCAAATCAAAATATCTACTCTACACATACTTAAGGTAGAAGTTTTCTCCTAGAAACAATCTCTAGGTTTTTTAGAAAGAACCAAATGAATCCCGCATAGAATCCTAGAAATGGACGTTTTAAAGAAGCCGGTTTATTTTTCTCGAAATAAAAATGCCCTACCCAGGAAAATAAATAATGCAAGAGTACCAACAAGACAGCCAACTTTATTTTTGTCCATAAAAATATCCAAGCAAGGAATGCACACAGGAATGCAAAGTAGTGAAGAATAAGATTCGCCTTATTTTGATGAGCTAATTGGTAGTTCACAAGATCTATCTTGATTTTACTCCCTATCTTATTAAACAAAGCTTCTCTCCCCAATCTAAGTTTTCAGAAAAAAACAGATAGTCACTCTTTTGCAAGTAGTTTTTTTACCTGACTTTGATTATAAGTTTAAACAATTACTCAAAAAAACGATTATCCTGGTAAAACAGTAATAATATCCTGATCCGTACTTTTAATTCCTTCTTGAAAGACCATCCTTGTTTTGAAACGATAAGAACATTGGTTAGATGAAGCTTCTAAATTTGGAGGGATATAAAAAGTAAAAGGTATCTTTGATATACAAGCTGAGTTAATCAATTTCGTAGTTAGGATTGTTGTGGAATCTATTACTTCAACTGTATGAGTGAATGTATTGGTCTTAACTAGATCACATTCAATCCTCTTAAGCTTCTGCTCAATAGAACCACCATTTATTGTGTATGAACCTATCATACATTCTCCTGCTCTTATTTCATCCTTCTCAAGCTCTAAGTCAACTCGTGCCGAACCAAATCCAAGCAATGACAAATATTTTTTAAACAACACTGACTACTTCCCCCTAAACCCTATTCTTAGCTTTTACTTTGATAGGAAAAGACCTCTACCTTTGTCGGCAAAGGTCTTGCTAACAACAAAAAATTTGCCACTATAGACTCAGGTAAGACTACCCTTAAATGACGAAATCAGTGTAAAAGCTACTCCCCTTAGGAGATCATCTATTAAACTATTAGTAAATTTTCAGCCAATGTACCCAATTTCCATATTAACTTTATCAAGCAAAAGGTTACTCGATAATCAATATCTTTTAACTACTTTAACACCTTACACTTTATGGCGCTACCCTTCAAGAAAAATTATTTGTTGTCATCATTTAGTAATTCTAAAAGATCACCTAAAATACTTCCTTATTCAACTAAAAAATACCCTTTTTAGCTACTTCCCTATAAAATTTTATCAGTTTGTCTACTATCTAGTTGACTTTTCCCTCTCTTTTCCACGTTTGAAAAAAAGGACCTTCATTCAATGAAATTATTAGATTCTAAACTCTTTTTATACAATTTTTTATTAAATAGGCTACCCTGAAAATAAGGGGATTTTCGTTCCAGAACACTCGCTTTCCGTGGGGCGGGCGGAGTCGCGCATCCTTCCACTTCAATCAACATCGTTTGAAAAATCAACATTGAGCTTTTACAGAGCCATTAAATAAATAACCTGGTTTTAGACT
>JBFILZ010000085.1:0-11446 GCA_041611945.1 Bacillus sp. (in: firmicutes) | reverse complement strand
TTCCACTTCAATCAACTTTCTTTAAAACTCAAAATTCAACAAGGAGCTTTAACAGAACAAATATTTAAGCTATGTTATAGTTTCTATTAATTTCCAATCGGAGTTGAATCAATCCTCAAACAGGTAATAGTGTTCCCTCGGTTTATCCCTAAGTAAATCCTAAAGAGTAAAGGATCCCAACAACCTCATTTAACATTAACTACCGAAAGCGACTTATAAAATAAAAGAGAATCGATAAAAGTAAACTTACTATTATCGAAGTAACGATTGGAAAATAAAAGGTGACGTTTCCTTTTTTCATTACAAAATCACCTGGTAGCCTACCAACAAAATGCCAAATAACACCTATTATTAAAATAAATGCACCAAGTATCATTAA
This sequence comes from Bacillus sp. (in: firmicutes), assembly GCA_041611945.1. GTDB lineage: Bacteria > Bacillota > Bacilli > Bacillales > SA4 > Bacillus_BS. Next base: position 11,067 of record JBFILZ010000085.1, on the reverse strand, counting down.
TAATTTGGGTAGTTCCATTATTTTGGCACCTCTATTTGAAAGTGACGGAATGCTAATTCAGTTACAATTCTACCTCTAGGTGTTCTTTGAAGAAAACCTATTTGTAACAAGTATGGCTCATACACGTCCTCAATCGTTTCAGTCTCCTCACCAATTGAAGCTGCGATTGTATCTACCCCTACTGGTCCACCTCGAAATTTTTCAATAATTCCTATTATTAATTTATGGTCAATATGATCTAGTCCTAATTTATCTACTTGTAACATTTCTAATGCATCTGCAGTAATATCCGAATCAATAATACCTGTTCCTTTAACTTGAGCAAAATCCCGAACTCTCCTCAATAATCGGTTCGCAATCCTCGGTGTTCCTCTAGATCTGGTTGCTAGTTCTAGAGTCGCCTCTAGAACAATATCCACTCCAAGTATGGCTGCAGCTCGATCAACAATTAGTGAGAGATGATCTTCACTATAATATTCAAGTCTGCTTAATACACCAAATCTATCTCTTAGTGGCGAAGATAAAGCACCCGCTCTAGTTGTTGCACCAACTAAAGTAAAGGGTGGAAGATCTAACCGAACTGATCTGGATGTTGGACCTTTACCTATGATTATATCAAGACAAAAATCCTCCATTGCAGGATATAATACTTCTTCAACAGAACGCTGTAAGCGATGAATCTCGTCAATAAACAAAACATCTCCCGGTTCTAAAGCCGTTAAAATTGCAGCTAAATCTCCTGGGCGTTCTATGGCGGGACCTGAAGTTGTTCGGATATTTACGCCCATTTCATTGGCAATAATCGTCGCAAGTGTTGTCTTCCCTAAACCTGGTGGACCATATAAGAGGACATGATCCAAAGTTTCATTTCGCATCTTTGCTGCTTGTATGAAAATTTGCAAATTCTCCTTTACCTTCGTTTGCCCGATATAATGTTCGAGGAGCTGAGGACGAAGAGTTTGATCGGAGGATTCTTCTTCATTGACAGCTTCTACTGATACAATACGATCATCCAAGGAATTGCCTCCTTCCTACTTACCCTGTACTAATTGTTGAAGTGCTACCTTAATATATTGGTCTGTTGTCATGGGTTCCTTTTCAAGAACAGGAACAATTTTGCGGATTTCTTTTTCTGCATAACCAAGGACTTTAAGCGCTTCTAAAGCTTCATCTAATGCTCTAGTAGATTCTTGTTTCACCTCATGCAACGGGTTGATGGCATTATTATGTATGAAACCCTTATCCACTAAATCAGCAACTTTTCCTTTTAAATCTAGGATGATTTGTCTTGCTGTTTTTTTTCCGACACCTGGAAATTTTATTAAAAAGGACTCATTTTCTTCCTCTATTGCGTTTACTACCTGTTCTGGCCTACCAAAAGCTAATATGGCTAAAGCACCTTTTGGACCAATTCCAGTTACATTTAATAACTTCATAAATAGTGCTCTATCTTTTCTCGTTGGAAATCCGTATAAAGCCAAAATATCTTCTCGAACATGCTGATATGTATAGATTATTTTTTCATCTGGGTTTTTATCATAAATATATGGATTGGGTGTGTAAATTATATACCCCATTCCACCTTGTTCCAAAACTATATACTCTGGATTTATTTCTACAATTTGACCTTTAATAAACTCAATCAAGAATAGTCTCTCCCCTAAATAACACACTCTAACTTGGTCCAAACTTCATTTTACCATAATACTTTAAGAAGTGCGCTTATTACAATAAGTGAGTGTTTAGCTAGTAAAGTCTTATCAAATACTTCGGTATTAATAGTCCTGCATCTTCCACCTTTTCTCTACATATTATTCTCTTTAATGATGGCTCTGTTTAAGCTCCATGTTGATTTTTTAAACAAAGTTGATTGAATTGGAAGGACGCGCGACTCCTCGAATGCTTGCGTAGAGCTATAGAGGAATAACCCTTTCTTGTATGAAGAAATTGTGATATTTAGTAACAGACGTCCCGATTACAGGAAGCTTACTCTAGAAGCAGTTCAATCGGTACGCTGGAGTATTGGCATGGAAGCCTATTCGGTCGTGCTCACGCATTTCCTTCGTGCGGTGAGAACTCATGGAAGCATATTCAAAGTCCTGCGGGAGCAGCAGGACACCGAAGGCGCAAGTGCCGAGTTGGCTCACCGCCCGCCCCACGGAAAGCGAGTGTTCTGGAACGAAGATCCCCTTATTTTCAGGGTAGCCTTAATGATGAAAGACCTAAGAGAATAAAAAGTTCTATATCATTCGCTGGGTTTTACAAAAAAAACGAACCAATTTTGGCTCGCTCATTCTATTATGGTGAAGTAGAAAAAGGCTTAAACACCTCTAATACTTCCACATACTTATTTTTTGATTGGATTGGAATCCCTTTTTTTAGCTCCTCATGCTGACGACTTTCTAGTTTCTCTACGTCAATCTGAAAAAAGGATTGAATAACCTGATCCGATTCAGGCTTCCCATTAAAAATAGTTAGTATATGATGCTCATTTATGCCAAAGTAACCGTTCGCTTTTAGTAATGGAGAAATATCATCAATCCTCATTTGGAATACAACTTGCTCTTCATCCTGATCGACTAATTGCCAATTTGCATATTCGGACCAAAAATCTTCCATTGACCATATTGTCTCTTTTTTTATTTCCTCACTTACTTCTCCATCTAAGAAAACACGTTCTAATATGACTGTCACGGTTAATGGTCCTGTCACCTCAGTTGAGGGATTATCTGCAGCAAGGTAGATAGTAGAACGAGAGGAGTCCTCCTTTTCGACAGCAAATGTTTGAATGACTCCTATTAACCCATAAAGAATAAATAGTATACAGAATAATTTGATGTATTTGTTAAGTTGCTTCATTTCATTCACCCCTTTTGCGAATTTGGGCAAGGACAATTCCCAGTAATTTTTATGTATGACAGTAAGATAGTCTTCCCTACATTTCATAAAAATATCCAAATAAACAAGGGAGAAGTTAAAAACTCTCCCTTGTTAGTATCAAGTCATCATTTTGTATCTCTAAATGGAGTTCGAATCGCGTCATCGATTTCTTCGCCTATTTCATTGAACATATCACGGATATCAGCATCAATTTCTCCAGTTGGACCACCATTTCTTAACTCGTTATCGATATTCCTTGCTCTAGTAAACGTAGCTTCATCTGTTACAATTACGACATCTTTTCCATTTGTTATTCTTTTTATTGCACTTTTTACTTGTTGTTCCACATTCTTATCATTTCTATCGTTAGTGTCAATTGCCACTAAGATATTATTACCATTCACAATCGTACGAACATCATCAACATTGTTAATGTTTTGTACTCGATTGGAAATTTTTTCAGCTAGATCACCATTATAATTTTCCTTATAAGATGCTCTTTCATTATTGTTGTACCCCATTTGTTTATGATAATTATAATCGCTTCTTGAGAAACGATTACCAGAGTTTTCATTTACATAAGGTCTCCCCGGATTATTGATACCATTATTATTTCCATACTCTCTTAGTGAGTCACGATTATCAAATATACCGAGTCCGCCTTGATAATCATTAGTACCAACATTTCTTGCGCCGATTCTATCATGGTTTTCGCCAATAATTCCATCATCCCTAGTGCCTATATTACCTACTCGTCTTCCATTTGTTCTATTATCATCGCCTGTACGATCTAATATTTCTGTTACAGGACCATCATTATCACGTTCAGGTAGGATTGCATTACCATTTTCGTAACTTTCCCCACCCCTATTGTTTACATTTTCATTTGAATAATAACCAATAGGTCTAGTGGCGCTTGTGTTGTTAATTCCAGTGGCACCTTCATCATTTGCACCACAACCAGTAAGCCCACTCAAGACAAAAGCTGTTGAAAGTGTATATAACATTTTCTTATTCAATGCAATTACCCCCAATCATGATGGATATCATGAGTGATTTTCACTCCTTACTATCTTGTCATGAGAAGATATATTTTAAACTGTAATATATAGGTAGATAGTAAACGATTCACGGCTTTAATTTTTCGAAATTTGAAACGAGAGCTTTTCGAATAATCCAATCTAGACCATCTTACTAATTCTCAACGCATTTTTTAAACTTCCTAAGTTAAAACAAAAAAAGAGCCGTTCATCTCCTACCCTAATTTCAAAACGAGTTTTTTAGGAAAGAGAGTTTCGGCTATAGTTTTTTTATAAATTACAACATATTATTGTTTAGAATTTAGGTGGTGCAGCTGCAAGTGACCGTTTATGATGGGATTGATTATGTAATTTATCAATGATAACTTTGTCCTTTTCAGGGATCGTTTCACCTTTTAAATATTTGTCAATCATCTCATAAGTTGTACCCATTTCAATCTCATCAGTTTGACCTTCCCAAAGTCCAGCACTTGGTGATTTAGTGATAATATTACTTGGTACACCTAGTGTTAGAGCTAACTCTTTGACTTCTCCTTTTGTTAAATGTACAAGTGGAACTAAGTCCACTCCACCATCACCATATTTTGTGAAATAACCTGTATGCCATTCTGCTGCATTGTCAGTCCCGACAACTAAATAGCCGAAATTATTTGCAACAGCGTAAAGAGTACTCATTCTTAAACGCGCTCTCGTGTTTGCATCCCCAAGCTTCGCAGCCTTTTCATTCCATTGCTGTCGAGATTTTAACTTTTGTTCAATTTCAGAAAACATTGTTTGATGAGTAGCAGTTAAATCTATTACATAGTGATCAATACCACTATTTTCAATAACATTTATTGCATCTTCTTCATCCTTAGGATTGCTTTTACAAGGCATGATTAAACCAAGAGAACTACTAGGAAACGCTCGTTTTATCAAATATGTAACGACTGCAGAATCTATTCCACCGCTAATCCCTACAATAGCTCCGTTTAATCCTGCCTCACTTACCTTTTCCTGAAGCCATAAAACTAATTTATCAATTGTTGTTTCCATAGGTATACTCATCTCCTATTATTAACTTAACTTTCCATTAATCTTATCATATGTAATAGTATACGGAAATTTAATATTTAACAAATAAGGACCTACCAACTAGTGTTAGTATACTCTTTAATCGTCACTTAAGTTGTTACGCAGGTGAGTAATTGAAGGTGTGATTCACATTTGGACTAAGTTGGCTTTTGCACTCACCTAACATACTTTGGAGGATTTTTAAAGAAAAAAAGAGATGCCTCAAACTATTCTTGAGACATCTCTTTTTAAAATTTTTCTTACAAGTTAAAATCGTCATCCTCATCATCAAAATCAGGCATTCCTAAGGGTCCTTTCATATGAGGACCTCCTGGTATTCCGTAACCTGCTTGACCAGAAGATGGGTATCCATACATTCCGTGACCCGGTTGATAGCCAGCCGGCATTCCATAACCTGGTTGACCTTGTGGGTACCCTGGCATTCCTTGGCTTGGATGAGCCTGTGCTGGATAGCCAGCCGGCATTCCATAACCTGGTTGACCTTGTGGGTACCCTGGCATTCCTTGGCTTGGATGAGCCTGTGCTGGATAACCAGCTGGCATTCCATAACCTGGTTGACCTTGTGGGTATCCTGACATTTCGTGGCCTAGTTGGCCCTGTGCTGAATAGCCAGATGGCATTCCATAACCTGGTTGACCTTGTGGGTATCCTGGCATTCCTTGGCTTGGTTGGCCCTGTGCTGGATAGCCAGATGACATCCCATAATCTGGTTGACCTTGTGGGTATCCTGGCATCCCTTGGCTTGGTTGGCCTTTAACTGGGGTATCTGGTCCATTATCACCATCATTTTCTACTTGATCCGGTGCTTCGTAACCTGCTTGACCTTCCATTGGATAACCACCCGGTGCTCCGTAGCCCATTTGTCCTCCCATTGGATAACCACCTGGTGCTCCGTAGCCCATTTGTCCTCCCATTGGATAGCCACCTGGTGCTCCGTAGCCCATTTGTCCTCCCATTGGATAGCCACCTGGTGCACCGTAGCCTGGTTGGATACCGTGATGTGGTCCAAATGGTGACATTCCATGATAAAATGGATGATCGTGCTCATTATCATTACAGCCACAATCATTCATTTCTCCAGACAGAGGCTGTTCATATGGATTTCCACCAGACTGCATTCCATGATGTTTTTGCATATCCTTTAAATCTTCGGATTCTCCGCCTTCAAAAGGACTAACCATTGCAGGATATCCTGGTTGTGGAAATCCTGGTTGTGCAAACATTTGTGGTGGGAAATATGGGTTATGGTGGAAGCCATAGCCTGGAGTAATTCCTGTCATTGGTACACAATTCTCCGGTGTCATTTGAGGTGGGAATTGTGGAACTTTCGGAACTTCTGGTGTTTCATCACCAGTTGGAGATACTTGCTTTGGTTGCTGTGGTAAATTCGGATATGCCATATTCAAATAATAATTATTTATATCCATATCAAGCTGTGGCAACTGTGGTAACTTTGGAACATAGGGCATCATTGGCATTTCTTTTACGGCTTCAGCCTTTACTTGTTCTTTCATTACCTTCTTTGGTTCAGGAGATAAATCAGCGTATGGCTGTTTTACTTCTTGTTTTGCAGGTGAAATTTGTGATTCTTTAGTCATCGAAAATTCATTCTTTTTTACTGGAACACTAGCTGTAGACACTTTAACCTTCATCCCTGGCATAATCATATCTGGATTACTTATTTGAGAATTAAGTTGTTTTAATTCCTCAAAATCCACTCCGTATTTCTTAGCGATTTGCCAAAGCGTATCACCTTTTTGAACAATATGGATCTTCACGAATATCCCCTCCCATGGCAAAATTCTATACAGTGTATGCTCAAATAGGCTAATTGCCACTCTTCTTCATCACAACTTATGCGAATTCAGAAAAAATTATGCCAAGGTTAGGATAAGGTTTACAGACAATCATCAGCTACAATTTTTCTTACTTAAAGTTGTTTCCGTAAACTTTGTTGGTGATTTTATAATAAATCCCTATAAACTTCTAAATTATTTGACCAACAAAGATATTAAAATTGGATGTTTTATTGAAGGGCTTCAGACAGCTCCTTTTGGGTAGTCTTCTTTATGGGATCGCGAAAAAAACATGTCCTTCTAAGACAAACTTGCATTTCTACTCCTCCATCCAAAGTAATAAAACCATTTATTAAATAGCACTTATTATTAGTTGTCAAAAAATAAGCTAAGGAGTACCCTTAGCTTATTTTTTAATATTCAACATTTTATTTAGGGCCAGAATAGCATCAATGGCAATTGAATCATCTACTCGAATTTGATTTTGAATGCTTCCAGATTCAATTGTCTCTAAAGACCACAGTAAATGTGGAAGATCAATTCGATTCATTGTAAGACAAGGACACATATTAGGGTTAAGCGAAACAATTTCTTTATCTGGATGTTGACTAATAATTCTTTTTACTAGGTTCATTTCAGTACCTATTGCCCATTTACTTCCTGATGGTGCTTTTTCGATTGTCTCGATAATAAATTTTGTTGAACCTGAATAGTCAGATAGTGCTACGACTTCACGACTACATTCTGGATGTACAATGATATTCATTTCAGGCATTTTAACTCTGATTTCTTCTACATTTTGAATCGTAAAGTTCTCATGAACAGAGCAATGACCTTTCCATAAGATTACCTTTATAGATTGAACATCACCTTCAAACTCCAACTCATTTGACATAGGGTTCCAGATTGCCATTTCGTGTAAAGGGATGCCAACATCAAAGGCTGTATTTCTACCGAGATGTTGATCTGGTAGAAACAGTATTCTTTCTTTTTGAGCAAACGCCCATTGTATCATTCCGGCTGCATTTGATGAAGTGACCGTAGCACCACCATTTTTTCCACAGAATGCTTTAATGGCAGCAGTCGAATTAACATAAGTTAGTGGAAGGATTGTCTCCCCAAAAATGCTCATAAGTTTTTCCCACGCGCGCTCTGTTTGATGAATATCCGCCATATCCGCCATCGAACAGCCAGCTCTCAAATCTGGTAGGATGACCTTCTGTTTATCTGTAGTTAATATATCTGCTGTCTCTGCCATAAAGTGTACACCACAGAAAACTATATATTCAGCCTTTGAATTAGACGCAGACAATTGTGCTAGTTGCAGAGAGTCACCAGTAGCATCTGCAAACTGAATCACTTCATCCTTTTGATAATGATGCCCCGGGATAAATAGTTTTTCACCATATATTTGTTTAATTTCTTGAACTCGTCGTTCCATATCCTCAATGGTCATTGTTTTATATCTTTCAGGTAATGTAGGTCTCTTTATCTTGATAGCTTCAAGTATATTCATTATTATTGCCTCCTTATGTCCTTCCACCCTGAAACAAAACTGATATCTAATGCCTTATAGGAGTGGGTGAGCATGCCAAGCGAAATGAAATTAACTCCTGTTTTACCATACTCGTTTAACCTTTCTAATGTAATTCCACCTGATGCTTCTGTAATAATATGTTTTGGGACTAGTTTCACAAACTCCTTAATTTCCAGTGGCTCTCGATTATCAAACATGATCACGTCAGCCCCTGCTTCAATCGCCTCGATCACAGCTTCCCTTGATTCTGTTTCAACTTCTATTTTCACCATGTGACCAACATTTTCCCTTACAGCTTCAACTGCCTTTTTAATTGATCCACTAAAGGCAATGTGGTTATCTTTAATCATGACACCATCATACAATCCATTGCGGTGGTTAAATCCTCCACCACATGTTACTGCATACTTTTCAAACATTCTTAGGCCTGGAGTTGTTTTTCTTGTATCACATATTTTCGTATATCCACTATCTAGTGCTTGCACTGCCTTTGAAGTTAATGTTGCAATTCCACTCATTCTTTGTAGTAGGTTTAATATGATTCTTTCTCCAGATAATAAATAAACGATTGGACCTTTTATGGTAGCGATCATATCTCCAGGGATTACTCTTTCCCCATCTTTTTTATGAAGTATAATTTCAATTGAAGAATCAAATAAATGAAGACATTCTTTTATTACTAACACACCTGCTATAACTCCGGCTTCTTTTGCGATAATATTACCTTCACCTACTTGATTTAATGGAAAAATAGAGGCAGTAGTTAAATCATGGTCTCCTATGTCCTCTAGTAGGAAACGTTTTAATTCTTCACGTAATTTAATTCTATTCATTCTAATGGTTACCTCCTTAACAATAATAAGCTTCATTTTTTATATTTCTTATTATTTGATAACAATTTAACTTTTTATTTTTCTCGGGGAAGTCATGTCTATAATGACTTCCCCTACTTTCTTCTCTTTTTAATGCGGAACTTGCAATTAACCAAGCAGTCAACATCATATTTACAAGAGAAATCACTTCTTTCGAATAGCCCAATTGTTGAGGAGTTAAGTGAATAAAAGGCTCCAGATAATGAATGACTTCTTCAAGTTCCTTTTTATCTCTAACAATTCCTACCGATTTCATTACAAGTTTCCTAATATCATTAATTGAAGGGAATTCATCTAGGGCTATATTTTCTTTTTCTTGAAAAGTTATGTTAATAGAAGTCTGGATTGGACTTGATAATTTACTCTCTTGGTTTAGGAGAAAATCTGCTAATCGATTCGCAAATACAATCCCTTCTAATAATGAATTACTTGCCAATCGATTTGCCCCATGAACTCCCGTACAAGCTACTTCACCAACTGCATATAATCCTCGAAGACTACTTTCACAATACTGATTTACCTTTATTCCTCCCATCATAAAATGTGCTCCTGGGACAATTGGTATTTTCCCATCTTTAATTTGAATGTTACTTCTCACACACAAAGACGTTATTGTTGGAAAACGGGTAGAAAAGTCTGGAATCATTGATATATCTAGATGAATATTTTCTCCAGATTGTATCTCTTCGAAAATAACTCTTGAAACAATATCTCTCGGTGCTAAATCCTTTTGAGGATGCTGATTCTCCATGATTCTTCGACCAGATTCTGTTCGTAAGCAAGCCCCTTCTCCTCTTACTGCCTCTGATATTAATCCAGGGCAATTGCCATTCTTATAAAGCAGAGTCGGATGAAACTGAACAAACTCCATATCAACAAGATCTACACCTGCACGATAGGCCATTGCATACCCATCCCCGATTACACTAGAATCATTAGATGAGTATTCATATATTCCACCACTACCACCAGTTGCCAATACAATACTCTCTGCCAAGTATGAGATTGGTTCATTCTCGTCGTTAAGTACCATTACACCCAGACACTGGTCATTTTGAACGATCAACTCAATTGCCATTTGGTGTTCAATAATGGATAATTGGTCCTTAACTTTTTGAAAAAGGAAATTCGTAAGCAATCTTCCTGTTGCATCTCCACCGGCATGTAAAATTCTGCGATTAGAATGTGCTCCTTCTTGAGCAAGCAAGATATTTCCCTTTTCATCACAATCAAATAACATTCCTTGTTGAATTAATTCCTGAATATAACTAGGACCTGTTTCAACTAGAGCCCTAAGCGCATGTGCTTCGCTATGCTCGCAACCTGCAATCATGGTATCCTTAAAATGTGACTGCCAATGGTCATGTTCTGAAATTGCTGCTGCAATACCACCCTGCGCAAGCATCGAATTACTACTACACTTCGTAGCCTTTGTGAATAAAATCACATTCTTATTTTTACTTAAACGACTTGCAGTCATTAATGCAGCAACTCCACTGCCAATAATCACAACATCAGCTTTAGGCATACAAATGTCTCCTGTTATGTTAAAGTATATACTACTGTCTTGTCACCTATATTTACACAAAACCTATTGAATAACAAGTATTTTTTATCAACCTACTATTATGAAGAAGGTGATCATAGTGATTTATTTAGATTACGCAGCAACAACTCCTATGAGAGAGGAATCAATCAATATTCTTACCGAGGCTACTCGGAATTTTTATGGTAATCCAAGTAGTTTACATGATACTGGAACAATGGCATCTTCTTTGTTACAATCATGTCGGTATGAACTTGCAATGCTACTCGGAGGAAAACCAGAGGGAGTATATTTTACAAGTGGTGGATCAGAGTCAAATATC
>JBFILZ010000084.1:0-11617 GCA_041611945.1 Bacillus sp. (in: firmicutes) | reverse complement strand
TTAACTAACTTGTACATTGTCATCTCATGTAAAACACATTAAATGTTGTGAAAAAGAATAAAATCACCATTCACGATAAATAAAACAAGCTACCGATGACTCAATCGGCAACTTGTTGACTTCTCAATATAAATTGTGTTTGAATTGTTTTTCATTTCGGTACTCAATTTTAGATGTGGTGATGGCTCTCATGTATCATTAGTGGTTCTAAGTTTCGCCCTATGTGGCTCTTAAGCGAGTCTAATACTTTTATTTCTCTTGTACATCAATATGTGTACACTCCTCTATTAAATGATCATATGAAAATAAGCGAGAATGAGAATTTTTACGTATGCTACAAAATGAAATCCAAAGAGCTATTAAAAATTATATCCTTTGCAGCTTTAAATATTTGCTTATAATGGTTGGTGGTTTGTCCAAATCGGTATTGCCACCCATTGATTAAAAGGCAGAATTAATTGCGTGTTTTCCAATAGAAAAAGCATGAAAATGATAATTATTAAAAATGCTCACTAATCATCCACAATAATAGTTTTTTGGGAGGCACCATAAATTTTGTGACAATTCACTAGGTATGATCTTTATACAACAAAAGAATCCAACAACATCTTGGCTGCTGGATTTAAATAAATACATTTACAATTGTATTGAATAATTCGATAGTTTAATACACAGGTACCCGATTTAGTTATCTGTAGAGTTTTCACACAGGTAGCTTTCACTTAATAGCATGATATAGTTTCTATCTAATCAATTTTTCCTATATATGTAGGCCCCCGCTTCCACTCTATCAAGTTTAACTGCATCTCCTATTGCAACATCTGTTAGCATGCGTGCTGTCACTTTACAATCTGCCTCGTCAAGTTTTATTAAAACAACATAATAAGGAGCTATATCTGCAAATTCAGAGGGAGCAATATGTATCTTGGTAAAACTATAAACTGAACCGACTTCTGATACTTTTTTTACAGCGAACTCTTCGCCGCCGCATTCATGACAATAGTATTTTTTTGTTACAGATTCTATCCCACAACATTCGTATACGTTCATGTGATCAAATCCTTTCTAGAATATGCACCGTCGAGTAAGAACCTGTGCCACCAAGATTTTGGGCTAATGCAATGCGTGGTGCTTCCACTTGATTCGCAGCATTTCCGCGGAGTTGGCGCACCAGCTGGTATATTTGAGCAATGCCAGTTGCTCCAATTGGATGTCCGCGAGATAATAAGCCTCCACTTGTGTTCACTGGCTTATCCCCTGTTACTTTAGTTCTTCCTTCTTCAACTGCTTTCCATCCTTCTAGTTTCGGAAAGAAGCCAAGTTCTTCAATTGCAATGATTTCAGTCATCGAGAAGCAATCGTGTATTTCCACTACGTCTATATCTTGTGGGCCTACTCCTGCATTTTCATAGGCAATGCGACCTGATTCTCCGATTGCTGGGATAGACAATATATTCTTGGCATCCTGCATTTGTGTTGGTCCAGATACTTGAGAAGATGCACGGATATGAATTGGAGATTTTTTGCGAGAAATTACTACTGCAGCCGCTCCGTCCGTCATGGGAGAACAATCAAATAAACCTAACGGATCGGTAATCATTCGTGCATTCATAATCTCTTCTAAGGTAGTGGGCTTAGGAAACTGTGCTAAAGGATTGTTCACACCATTTTCACGATTTTTTAATGCTACACGTGCTAAATGCTCTTTTGTAGCCCCGGTTTCGTAAAAATAACGATTTGCCAATACACCAAAAAATCCAGGGAATGTAAGCCCTGCATTTTTTTCATTCGAATTTGTATCCATTGCAGCATTGATACCTTGTGTTACATCTGCAGTTGTTGCATGTTTCATTTTTTCCACTCCAGCTACCAAGACAGTCTCGTATTCTCCACTCAAAATACCCAAAATTCCTTGTCGTAGCGCTATTCCTCCAGACGCACAAGCCCCTTCCACTTTCGTAGCAGGTACAAAACCTAGTCCTAAATCATTAGCAACAATTGCACCCAATATCTCTTGATTAGAAATACTCCCTCCTAAAAAATTTCCGACAAAAACCGCATCAATTTTTGGTCGTCCCGCATCTTTCATAGCCTCTGAGCAGGCGTTGAGTAACAATTCTTTCAGAGAATACTCTGGCAAAGATCCAAAGCGAGTCATTCCAATACCATGAATATACGTCTGCGTCATTTGGCTACCCCCTCATATTGCTGTTTCATTTCGCGTTTCAGAATTTTCCCATATGAGCTTTTCGGTAATTCTTCAACAACGAAAATTTCTTTTGGTTTTTTAAAACTTGCTAAGTTTTCTTTGCAGAGTGAGAGCAACGTTTCCACGGTAACTTCTTCTTTGCCATTCGGCACGACGAAGGCCATAACACTCTCTCCCCACTTTTCATCAGGTACACCAATTACACATGTTTCACGAACACCTTTGTGTAAATTTAACACTTCTTCCACTTCGCGCGGATAAATATTCACACCTCCAGAAATAATGACATCTTTTTTTCGGTCGACTATATGCACATATCCTTCTGTATCACGCCAGCCTAAATCACCTGTATGTAACCATCCATTCTGTAAGGTCTCTTTTGTAGCCTTCTCATTATTCCAGTAACCTTTCATAACGAGTGACCCTTTACAAATAATTTCCCCTACCTCACCAATTGCCATTTCTTGATTATTGTCATCGATAATTTTCACGTCGACGAATGGACCAATACGCCCACATGAATCGAGTCGATTGTGAATTTCATTTCTAGGCATCATTGTTATGCACATAGGTGCCTCAACTTGTCCATAGGTTTCGACAAATATCGGTCCAGCTTTATCTAACGCTTCCTGCAACTTAGCTGCCGCTATTGGAGATCCTGCCATATTGATCGACTTGACCGTTGCCAATTTCTTTGCGTCAAAATTGGAATGTTGAATCATTAAGTTAACCATAGTTGGAACTAAAAAGAGAATGGAGACTTGATCTTCTAACAAATAATCCAAAAATGCTTCTGGCTCGAATTTATCATATACAACTTGTGTCGAACCATATAACCACGCTACATGACTTAAAAAATTGCTGCCGTGCGTTAATGGAGCAACATGACCGATAATATCGTTATAATCCACTTCGCATCCTTGAGCGAGCGAAAGCGCACTTGAAATTATGTTACGGTGTGACAACATGACGCCTTTCGGATTTCCAGTTGTACCTGACGTATACATAATGGCAAACAAATCATCTTCTTTTACGTCTTCATTGTATGATTGACCCATAAATTCAGCCACAATTGTCTCGTATTCAATTCCCACGTAGACAGTAGGTATGTTTACTCCAATGGCTGCAATTAGTTCTTGGTCGCCTATGAATAAAGAAAGTTTTGCATCTTCCACCATGTAAAGAAGTTCTTTCGGGTGCAGTCTATAATTTAGGGGAACTTTGATTACCCCAGCTAGTGCAGCCGCAATATCGAGTTCGATGTGCTCAAGTCTGTTGGACATTAAAATGCCAACCCGATCTCCTTTTTTTAACCCTTGTGTATGAAAATAAGCAGCTAGAGCATCAGCACGTTCCATGAAATCTCTATATAAGAAAGACCGATCCTTGTCTTTTACGGCAGTTTTGTCTGGATATGCTTCCGCTGACTTACGAGCCAATTTACTTAATGTTTCCATACACGTTCACTCCTTTTCGAAAACTGGAAAGCAGGCATATTCCAATGTGCATCAATTCCTCGTTTTAAAGTCACTTCCTTTAATGGAAACAACATGAACTCCACAGTTACAGCGGTTGGATTTTCACCATTCAAGAAATGCCCACCTGAAATTTGGTGGTCGCAATCAATAATCATTCCATGAAAATGTACATCGAGCATCCCGTCTTCTCCGTAACCAACAAATCCAGTACCAGATAAAATTTCAACAGCTGAAGAAGAACGCTTTTTCTCTGAATAACGCACTTCTTCCTTTGTTTCACCACGTACAATTTGTACGTAGGTGGCATACTTCAATGAGCCCAGGCATTGGAATTGTGCAGCTTTAACATCAAATTTCCTGCACACTTCTTTTATTCCTTCGAACAGATCAACATCTTTCATCAACCGACCCGCGATTCGATGAGTTTTCGAATCGTAGACTGCTTGAATTCTGGTGTTATCCAATGCTAAGACCCCCATCAACTTTTAGAATCTGTGCTGTTGTGTAACTAGCTTCTTTTGAAGCAAAGTAAAGTACGCTATTTGCGATATCGCTTGGTATGCCCATTCTGTCGATTACTTGATTGGAAGTATCATAAGCTATACCTGCTGTAATCCCTGTTGCTGTTGCACCTGGGGCAACAGAGTTGCACGTAATCCCGTATTTCCCTAATTCTTTAGCTACCCATTTCGTTAAAGCGATCACTCCACCTTTAGATGCAGAATAGCCAGGGCCAGATCGACCGTTTTTTTCTTCTCCTGAAACCACACCGCCATTTATTCCTGATACGGAACTGATGTTAATAATTCTTCCATAGCCTGCATCTTTCATATGAGGATAAACAACCGCTTGTGAAAATAAAAACGTAGCTTTTAAATTCGTATCCAAATCACGATCCCACATTTCGATTGTCATATCTTCTAAATCGAGACGACTACAGGTCCCAGCATTGTTAACAAGAATATGAATCTCATGATAATTCTCAATGGTTCGATTGATTACTGCTTTCACAAAGTCTGGGTCTCGGATATCTCCTAGACATTCCAAGTACTCTGCATAATTTAACTTTTTAATAGTAGCTTCACATGTATTCAAGTCGACTAAAACAACCTTTGCACCTTCTTTAGCAAGTTGTATAGCAACTTCTTGTCCGATTCCACTTGCTGCTCCTGTTATAATTGCCACTTCGTCTTTAAATTTCATTTCATTCACTCCTTATTTCACACCTAGTAAGTCGGGTAAAAACGTTGAAATTTCTGGGATAAACGTAATTAGCAGTAATGCAATGATAGAGGCTATTACAAAAGGAACAACTCCTCTTGAAATTTCAACGATATCGGTTTTAGAAATTCCAGCAGCAACATATAAATTTAATCCAACTGGTGGTGTAAACAATCCAATTGCTAAGTTTACGGTCATAAACACGCCAAATACGGTGGGGTCAACTTCTAATGCAATCATAATTGGCAACAAAATGGGTACAAATATGTAATATGCCGAAATTGCATCAATGAATGCTCCAGCTATGAGCAAGAGAATGTTAATTAAAAGTAATATCAAGATTGGGTTATTCGTTACGGTCATGATACTGCCGGAAAGATCTCGAGCAATTTGTTCTGTTGTAATAATATATGCAAAAACGGAGGCTGCACTAACGATAATCATCACCACTGCAGTTTGAACAGAAGCTTCGACAAAGATAGAATACATTTTCTTAATCATGTCTCTTTTCATTACAAACAAACCAACGATTAACCCATATACCACTGCTATTACAGCAGCTTCAGTTGGTGTAAAGAAACCACCGTATATTCCTCCAAGAATGATTACAGGAATCAATAAGCCTGGTAATGCTTTTATGAATGCATCCCAACGTTCTTTTCCGGAGGCTTTTTGAATAACCATTCCCTCTGGGATAACAAATTCACCACGTTTTTCTTGACGCCAGCGGACATATACCGCTGCTAGAATTAATGAGATTCCAAGGAGAATACCCGGAATAACACCCGCCATAAATAAACGATTGATTGTCACAGGAATTTGGTCCCCTGCCACGACTGCAAATACGATAAACGCAATACTTGGCGGGATAATAATTCCTATTGCACCAGAGCTCGCGACGAGTGCGCCAGCCGTTTCTTTTTTATAGCCGTTTTTCACCATCGCTGGTATCAAGATTCCACCTATTGCAGCTACTGTTGCAGGTCCTGAACCTGATATTGCTGCAAAGAAAACTGCCACAAGAACTGTTACAAAGACAATACCACCTTTTAAATGCCCGACTAGTGTTTGCGCAAAATCAATGAGCCTTTTTGAAATGCCGACTTGTTCCATAATGACTCCAGCCAAAATGAAAAACGGAATTGCTAATAGTGTAAACTTAGCTACGCTTGTGTACATAATATCCGTAACCACTTCAAGTCCATATAATCCACTTGAAGAAACAAGTACGACGATTGAAGAGATCCCTAGTGAAATGGCAATGGGAACCCTTAGAAAGATAAGTAAAAAGAAGACTCCAAATAATATTAAGGCTATCAAAATCCTTCATCTCCTTTTACTATAAGTTGGTGTTCAGATAGAAGCCACTCCTTCATACCAACTTGAATTGTACGGATGATACATAGAAATGCGCCAAGTGGTAACGACATTGATAAAATCCATTGTGGTAGTCCAAGTGCTGGTGTTTTTTGACCTATGTCCAATTGAAAAATAATCATTTGAAGACCATACCAAAACAAAATGCCGAACAAAAATAGTCCTGCTAATGTGGTAAAAGCAATGATCAATTTCTTAAAGCCTTTTCCACCTAAATCAAATAATAAGGTAAAGCTGAGGTGTGCATAACGACGCACACCCACAGCAGTTCCAACAAAGGTAATCAGAACAAATAAATTAATCGTAATTTCTTCAGTAAACGAGAGTGACATATTAGCAAAATTACGTGAAAGGATATTCGCAAACGTAATGATGGTCATAACTGCCAAAGCCAATGCCAAGATAATTTCTTCAAAGTATTGCAAGACTTTCATGGCTTTTGCCACCTACTCCCCTTTAAATGCGTTAAGTAAATCTTCTCCCCAAATGTCGGTATATTTTTCATATACTGGTTGAACAGCTTCGTTGAATTTAGCTAATTCGAATTCTGTTGGCTCATAAAATTGCATTCCCGCAGTTTTTAGTTCTTCGATTTGTGTTGATTCTTTTTCACGCGCTAATTCTATCTGATAATCAGCAGCTTCTTTTCCTAAACGATCAAATAATTCACGATCTTCCTTACTCATAGAATCATATAGTTCTTTATTCATCCCCAAAACTAGCGGATCATAAGAATAGTTCCACATTGTAATATAATCTTGAACTTCTTGAAGTTTAGAAGAGTAAATGACGTCAATTGGATTTTCTTGTCCATCAATGGTACCTTGTTGTAAAGCTGTAAACACTTCAGAGAAAGTCATTGTTTGTGGATCAGTACCAAGTTCACGGTACAAATCTGTGTACATCGTAATTCCCGGAATCCGAATCTTTAACCCTTTGAGGTCTTCAGGTGATTTAACTTCACGTTCACTATTCGTTAATTGACGGAAACCGTTCTGTCCATAACCAAGAGCGTGAACGCCTTTTTCAGCTAATATTTCTTTAAGCTTCTCACCACCGTTACCATTGAATACTGCATCCACTTCTTCAAGGTTTTTAAATAAGAAAGGCGCACTTGCCACACCGAATCGGTCGTCTAAGATTGAGTAAATAATCGTAGAGTTAAAAGTTAAATCGATGGTACCTTTTGATAATCCTTCAACTGCCTTACCTGAATCACCACCAGAAAGTTGTTCATTTGCAAACAATTCAAGATTAATGCGACCATTTGATTCTTCAGCTAAATCTTCTTTCAATTTTTCTGCAGCTTCATACCATGTTGATGAATCGGAGACTGTCACTGACATTTTTAAGTTGTACTCTTTTCCTTCTGCTTCTACTTCTGTCCCATCTGAATTACATGCGCTTAATAATAATGCTGTAGACAAACCGATTGCAGCGAATCTAAATTTTCTTGTGAACATTTCTTTACACCCCTATAATTTGTTTTTTTCAATCACATCAAAGAGAAAATCGACAATATGCAAAACTTGCATATCCTTTTCTAATCCTTCACGTTGAACCCCCACTTGCATTTGCATAAAACATCCTGGATTAGATGTCACAATCACAGCTGGTTGTAAATCCTTCACTCCCTTCATCTTGGCATCAAGTATGCGTTTCGCCATTTCTGGTTGTAACAAGTTGTATATACCTGCGGAACCACAGCAACTTTCTGCATCTATCAGTTCCTTATATTCAAAGCCTGGTGCATCTTGAAGTAACAACCGAGGCTCTAAAAACACATGATTCACATTGCGTAAGTGACAGGAATCTTGATAGGTAACAATTGAATGACTTTCAGCAGTCCCTTTTTTCAACAGCTCTGTCATGCCGAGTTTAATCAGTATGGAAGAAATATCAATTGTTTTCTTGGAGAAGCGAATAGCTTTTTCTTGGTAAAGCTTGTCAGATTGCAGGTGTTTTTCATATTCAGACAAAAAAGCTCCGCACCCCCCTGCATTGTTAACAATATAGTCAAATTCATCAGAATCAAATGCATCAATATTGTTACGTGCATTTTGTATTCCTTTTTCGAGTTCTCCACTATGTCCATGAAGTGCACCACAACATTGTTGTTCTTTTGGAGTAAAAACATGAGCTCCTAATCGCTCAAGTAATGCTACAGTTTTACGGTTTGTTTCTTGAAATAACGTATTCATTAGACAACCAGTAAAAAATGCGACGTTTATTTTTGCTGATTTTGTTAAACCAGCGGTATTTTTATTCGTCTCAATATTTGGTAAGACACTTTCCATCTCTTTCATGAATGGAGGAAAAAGTTCCAAAAAACCAATTTTTCGTGTGATTTTTTGCAAACCTGACTTCTGATAGAACTGAACTAATTTTACTGTTGTAGCCATTTTCTTTTGATCAGCGAACAAGTGGTTGAATGCTACGTTCCGAATACCTTTTTCTCTTAAAGATTGTGGTTTCACTTGCTGCACGGCAACCCGGGTTTCTTCAATGAGTGCGCCATATTGCACGCCAGCTGGACATGCTGGTTCACATGCTCTGCATCCAAGACATACATCAAATGCTTCTTCTACTGAACCATCCCATACCACATCCCCATCTCTCATCGCTTTCATGAGAGCAATACGTCCTCTAGGAGAATGTGTCTCATCCTGATTGGTTGCTAGATAAGTAGGACATGCAGGTAAACAAAATCCACAACGCATACAGTCCATGATATATTCCTCGTTGACGTGCTCACGGAAGCTATCCTGCATTCGTTGTTGCAATTCACTCACCATGCTGAATCACCAACCTCATCTTCTTTTCCTTGGCAAATACTTTACCGGGATTCATGATGTTTAATGGATCAACTGCATGCTTAATTTGCCGCATTAGTTGAATTCCACTTTCACCAATTTTCCATTCTAGATAAGGTGCCTTCATTTCACCTACTCCGTGTTCACCAGTGATTGTTCCTCCTAGGGAAATAGCTACATGAAAAATTTCCTCAAGTGCTTGTTCGACCCGATTCATTTCTTCTAGGTCTCGTACATCAGTCAAACAAGTTGGATGTAAATTCCCATCTCCTGCATGACCAAACGTACATATTTGTACGTTGTACTTTTTAGATATAGCGTGTATTGCTCTTACCATATTCGCAATTTCAGACCTAGGGACTGTTGCATCTTCTAAAATGGTAGTTGGACGTTTTCTTGCAAGGGCCGATAATGCAGCTCTTCTACCTGTTTTTAATAAATCCGCTTCTTCTGCCGAAGCGGCAATAGAAGTTGACTTTGCTCCTTTTTCCACGGCAATATTAATCATTTTTTGTAAATCTCGCTCTACTAATTCAACATCACCATCTTGCTCCATTAAGAGCATCGCTTCTGCGTCCTTAGGCAAGCCTAACTTCATAAAATCCTCTACCGCTTCCATTGTTCCTCGGTCCATGAATTCAAGGGTTACTGGAATAATCTTGTTGGCAATAATAGCTGAAACTGTTTCTGCCGCATCCTCTAAAGAATGAAAATAGGCAATACCCGTTTTTTTATGTATTGGAAGGGGGATGAGCTTAAGTGTAATTTCAGTAATTATCCCAAGTGTCCCTTCTGATCCAACAAGTAATGAAGTTAAGTCATATCCCGCTACGTCTTTTGCAAGTTTTCCGCCTGTCTTTAAAACAGATCCATTTGGTAGTACAACAGTCAGTGCCTGAACATAGTCTTTCGTGACCCCATATTTCAATCCACGTAACCCACCCGAATTTTCACTGACATTTCCACCTATGGTCGAAATTTTCATTGAACTTGGATCCGGTGGATAGAATAATCCATTCTGCTCAACATAGTTACTGATTACTTGTGTAATGACCCCTGGTTGAACTGTAATTGTCAAATTTTCCTTATCTAGCTCCCCTATTTGACTCATACGATTGAAAAGAATGACAATACCACCTTGAGTAGGTACCGTACCTGCCGCCAAATTCGTGCCAGAACCTCGTGAAACGATTGGTATAGACTCCTTTGAACAGAGCTTAACGATTTCAATGATCTCTTCTGTACTCTCGGGTGAGATGACGAGATCAGGTGTTGATTGAAAGTTAGCTGTCGCATCATACGAATAGGCAAGTAGTTGTGCTTGTGAGACTTTTACATGTTGAGAACCAACGATTTCAGAAAGTCTTTTTTTGATGTGTTCTTCCAACTCTTCTTGCCCCCTTAGTTGTAATCGCTTACATAAAATAATACTATTCTAAGTGTTCTGAATACTATGGAGTTAAGAACAGAATTTGGAAGTTTTTAAAGATGTTTTTTGTCCCAAAAGACAAAAATACTCTCCAATTGGAGAGTATTTCATTATTTTTTTGTATGTAATCGAATGGCAGTGTAAATTAGTGCAAGATCATTCTTGTCTGTAAAGTCCACATTAATATGTTGTTCTACCTTATTAAGCCTATATTTTAACGTGTTTTTATGTATATGAAGTTCATCTGCAATGTCTTGTAATGATCCTTTTGATTGAAGCCACACTTCAAGCGTGTGTAGCATCTCTTCTTCTGACAGCAGTGGAGCAATTGTTCGATTTAAGAATTCATCTCGAATTTCATCAGGTATTGAGTAATAAAGCAGTTCTAATTTCAGGTCTTCTTCAAAAACAATTTTATTTTGTCTAGCAGCAACTTTAACGGCTACATCAGCTTGTTGGAATGATTCTCTTAATAATGAGAACATTCTTAATTCACCCACGCCCATAAAGATTGGTTGTTTCATTGTTTTTCCAACTTTGTTAGACAAATCAGTTAATCCTTGTAGAAGTTGGCTTTTGTTCATGTCTGGTAACAGTAAAACCAACTTCTCCATCCCCCACCGAATGATTTTCAATTCTGGATGAACATCTTGAAAGCGTAATATCTGTTCAATATCATTAATTCCAAGAGGATGAAACGTTTGTATAATTGCCACCCTTGTGTAAATTTTTATATTTATATTGAGAAGTTTAGCTCGTTCTTCTATTGATTCGTCAGTCGCTTCAGTAGTAAATAAATCTAAAATGAAAAATTCTATCTCTCGGAAGCCACGCTCACGTTCTTGCCTCATGATGAATTCGGTAATAAAAAGTTCCACAACTTTTTTGACGAGTTTAGCATACTTTTCTACCTCCGAAGGTTTACCTGTTATACCAATGACACCTATTGGAGTATTCGAAATAACAATTGGCAATACCATACCTGGTCGTACGCCACGGAGTAGTGTGCACATCTCTTCAGTCATATGTAATTCTTCGCGATTCCTCATCGCAATACATGCGCCTTCATGATAGGTGTTAAGTCTTGAAG
>JBFILZ010000083.1:0-11788 GCA_041611945.1 Bacillus sp. (in: firmicutes) | reverse complement strand
GCTTGGGGGAATTTTATTAGCCTATATGATTTATGTTAATAAAACGATCTCTCGTGAGTGGTTAAGCAGTTATTTTCCAGAAGGTTATGGAATTCTAATGAATAAATATTTTGTAGACGAATTCTATCAATTAACAGTGGTTTATACAACAAAAACATTTAGTTTATTTTTGAAATACATTGAGGTATTTATTATCGATGGAATCATTAACGGAGTGAAAGTAATTGTAAATAGTGCAAGCCGAATAGGTGAATCCATGCATAATGGACAAGTACAAACCTATGGTGCTGTTGCATTTGCAGGATTGGCGCTACTACTATTAATTTATTCACTCTTAGGATGGGGGTATCTAGGATGAATCAGTCAATTTTATTATCATTCTTAATTTTCTCCCCATTGTTAGGTATTATATTCTTAGCTTTACTACCAAAAGAACAGGAAAAAACAATTAAATTAGTAGGATTTCTAAGTACATTATTACCGTTGACTATTGCGGGACTGATCTACTACCAATATCTCTCTGGAAAAGCATTAACATCCTTCTCTGAGGTTTATACGTGGATCCAAATCGGGAATTTTGAAATCTTAAATGGACGTTTATTTGCAGTCGATTTCGAACTAGGAATAGACGGTTTCTCTTTAGTTTTACTAATATTGACGACAGTATTAGCAACACTTGCAGCTTTGGCTTCTATATCAATTAAAAAGGAATGGAAAGGCTATTTCATGTTATTCCTATTACTTGAAATTGGTATGCTTGGGGTATTTGCTGCAGAGAACCTCATTCTGTTCTTTATATTCTTCGAGTTAACGCTAATACCTATGTTCTTTCTCATTGGAAAATGGGGTTACTTTGATAAAGAAAAGGCTGCATATAGTTATTTAATTTATAATGGTATTGGTTCGGCGATCCTTTTGATTGTCATTATAGTTTTATTTGGAAGTACAGGAACATCAAATTTTGCTCTACTAGGCGAAATGCTAAATGGACAATATGATCCTAAGTTACTTCCTAAACAGTTATCTGATGAGCTTCGTTGGGGGCTTTTCATCGGAGTACTCATTGCTTTTGGTGTCAAACTCCCAATATTCCCATTACATAGCTGGATGTTGCGGGTTCACGTACAAGCACCCCCGTCAATCGTTATGCTTCACTCAGGGATCCTGTTAAAAATAGGTGCGTTTGGTTTAATCCGCTTTGGTGCAGGATTATTTCCCGAGGAATTTGTCTCATTTTCTGTAGTTTTGGCAGTCCTTGGAGTTATTAACCTTTTATATGGAGCATTCCTAGCATTTATTCAGGATGACTTTAAGATGGTCTTGGCTTACTCTAGTATTTCCCATATGGGAATTGTATTAATAGGATTAGCGGCATTAAATGAACCAGGTGTACAAGGTGCTATTTTCCAGGTAGTTTCACACGGGTTAATTTCCGCGCTATTGTTCTTTTTAGTAGGGCTACTCTATGAACGGGTAGGAACAACAAGCCTTACTCGTTTAGGTGGAATTGCAAAGGTGATGCCGATTATTTCGGGCTTCTTTCTAGTTGGTGCTATGGCATCGCTAGGTTTACCAGGCATGTCAGGCTTTGTTAGTGAATTTATGGCTTTCATGGGCTTATTTAGAGAAATGCCAGTGTTGGCAGCAGTAGGATCGATTGGTATTATTATGACCGCTGTATACCTGCTACGTGCTGTATTAAATATGACCTTTGGCTCTTTACATGAGAGTATAAATGAAGTTGAAGATATAAAGAAGACAGAATGGGTACCCGTTCTTGTTTTATTAGGATTGATTATTACAATCGGTGTTTATCCGAATGTTCTATCAGTTCCGTTACAATCAACTGTTGAAGCCATCATGCTAGGAATGGGGGGTTAGAAGGATGGATATAAACACATTATTAAGCTATGAATGGGGAGCAATGGCACCTGAATTCATCATATTAGGTGTAGCCACCCTTCTCTCCTTATTGGATCTTTTTATTAAGCCAAGTGTTGATCGGAGACAGTTTGCTTACCTAGGTTTAGCCGGAATTATAGTTGCAATTGGAGTGTTATTTACTCAACTCGACCAACCAGCTATACAGATATTAGAAAATACCTATCGTCTTGATTCATTTTCTAAGGTTTTTAAATTATTACTACTACTAGGCGGCGGATTTGTGATGCTTTTAGCTGCAGGTTACGAGCCAAAAGAGAAAATTGAATATAAAGCTGAGTTTTACTATTTATTTTTAACTGCTCTACTTGGGGCAATGATGATGGCATCTAGTGGAGACTTAATTACTTTATTCATAGGACTTGAACTTTTATCAATATCTTCTTATATTCTAGCTGGATTAAGGAAGCGTCATTTACCTTCCAATGAGGCAGCAATGAAGTATGTAATAAATGGTGGAATATCCACTGCAATTACACTCTTTGGGATGAGCTATGTCTATGGTTTAACTGGTTCTACAAACCTAACTGTAATTGGAAAGCAAATGAGTGGATTATTATCATCTGATTTAATCTTCATGAGTGTTATTGCTTTTTTCATGATCTTTGTAGGATTATCATTTAAAATTGCATCCGCTCCATTTCATATGTGGGCACCAGACGTATATGAAGGCTCACCAATGCCAGTTACTGCTTTCTTGAGCATTGTTTCTAAAACGGCTGGGTTTGTCATTATTCTACGAATATTCCTAACGGTATTTTTACAAGCACCAGCAGAGGGTGGAGCAACAAGTATGCTTATTGGTTTGGGTAATTATATTGCTATCATTGCAGTAGTCACCATGATTGTTGGAAATCTGATTGCCTTACGCCAAAGAAATGTAAAACGTTTATTTGCTTACTCTAGTATTGCACATGCTGGTTATGTACTAGTGGCATTTATGGCATTGTCACCCTTCATATTAGATTCAATTTGGTTCTATCTACTTGCTTATTTATTCATGAATTTTGGAGCGTTCGCCATTCTTCAAGTGGTTGTAGCACAAACTGGCAAGGAAGATATTAGTGAGTTTGCAGGGCTCTATAAAAAGTCACCGTTCTTGGCAATTTCTTTAGGAGTATTTATCTTATCCCTAGCCGGTATTCCAGGTACGGCCGGATTTATTGCGAAACTTAATATCTTTTTAGGTGCTTTGTTTATGGAACATTTTGTTGTTGCTACAGTGATGATTGGTGTTACCGTTATTTCTTACATTTACTATTTTGGACTTCTAGGACAAATTTTCTTCCGTCCTGCGAATGACGAGGAGAAAATCAAACTTCCAATCAGTATAGTAGTTTTAATTGGTCTATGTTTAGTCGGTACAATAGGTCTAGGAGTTTTTCCAAATATAGGCCTTGATCTCTTTTATGAGAATACCTTTTTCGGATTAGATTTCTTCGAATAATGAAATAGATGAGGGGCTGATAAGATATGGCCTCTTTTTTATATTATTTGGGCAGTGTTAGGTCCAAGGTTTGATTTCTAAGCAAAGTTGGTTGAAGTGGAAGATGTAAGACTATTGTTGAAATAGCTGGAGATTGGAGACTGTGCAGGAGCTGAGTTTAACGAGTAAGGATGATGTTTTTTCACAATAAAAAAAACCCACACCATTTTCTCGAAATGCGAACATCCAAAAAAGTAAATCAACAATAAAAAATACTAAATCAACAATAAAAAAAATAATTTTATTCATAGAAGATTACAATGAAAGTATATAAGGGAGTGTAGTATATATGGTTCAACAACTCTTTGGACAACAAGCACTATTAAGTATTATTTCTCATCTTTTATTTATCGTCATAACATGGTGGGCACTACAGGCGATTCGCATTGATGCTCTTATAAAACCAAATCATGTGTGGCAAGCAAGAGTTCTACTTATATTATTAACCATTGCTATCGGAACAACAGTTAGTAATTTCTTCTTAGATTACCTTATCTTCTCTCAACAGTTACCACTACTTTTTTAAGAATATAGGTCTGTTAAAGTTCATTAATGATTTTTTATGGAGAAGTTGAAAAACTCATGGAGAATTGTAGTTTAAGTCAGCCAATAAAGGCTTTTATGGTGTTTTTTCAAAGGTAAAGTGGAAGGTTCGAGAACTCCTCGAATGCTTGCCCAGAGCTATAAAGTAATAACAGTTACTTGAATGATGAAATTGAGATATTTAGTAACAGACGTCCCGATTTCAGGAAGCATACTCTAGAAGCAGTTGAATCGATACGCTGGAGTATTTTCATGGAAGCCTATTCGGTCATACTATCGCATTTTCCTCGTGCGGTGTGAATTCATGGAAGTATATTCAATATCCTGTGAGAGCAGCGGGACTTTGGAAAATTGGAGGAGCAAGTACCGAGTTGGCTCTACTCCCGCCCCGTGAAAAGGGAGCATCCTGCAGCTGAAATCAACAATAAAGTTTAACATAGTCAATAAAAAAGAAGGTATCACCTCCTTCACTTGTCATGCTTTTCAGAGCATGACTTTTTAGCTATCTGCTTAAGTTAAATTAGAGTTGTTGAATGTAATTGTTGCTCTGTTAAATCGATAGGTGAGCTCTCATGTATGAAATTGAACTACCTAAGAAAGAAAAAATATTCCAAAGAGGAATTAGAGGGTATTAATTTTTTTATAATTGCACCATGGTGTTTTTACAAGTGGATTGAATCGGATCGGAAGAAAGATTTTTCAAATCATAAAACAAGTTAAGTGAAATAGCCTATTTTACAAAGATGGGAAGTCATGTATTTATAGCAACTAACATAAAATATTAATCAACAGATGTCGTATGCTGACGACTTTT
The DNA here is from genome assembly GCA_041611945.1 of Bacillus sp. (in: firmicutes). Taxonomy (GTDB): domain Bacteria; phylum Bacillota; class Bacilli; order Bacillales; family SA4; genus Bacillus_BS. Next base: position 7,004 of record JBFILZ010000083.1, on the reverse strand, counting down.
TCCACGTATGTTCATCTCCAATCTGGCAAGAATGAAGATAAGGAGAGGGAGTGACCGGTGGTGAAAAAGGAAATAGTCAGTATTTTCTTATTATTAGTTTTATTAATTGGAGTATTAGGGTATAAATCAATTGAGGCGAGTACTGAGGATAATGAGATTAGAGATATTATAGAAGTAATGGAAATGGAAGATATAAGTATTGAAGAATGGTCGCTTTATACAAAAGGACGGATTTATTCAATTCATGATGAGCGTGATTTCAAATTAAAAGTTGAAGAACTAATTAATATCACAGGTAATTTTAATTGGAATCAATCGATACAAGGTGATGAATACAAAGCACACGGTGTTAGATTAAGTGAAAATGGCATAAAAGAAAAAATTATTTTAGCTACTACCCTCAAAAATAATACCTCTTATACGTATCTTATTTACGGAGCATCCGGAAGTGGTTGGAACCCTGATGACTATAAAGAATTTTTTCCAATATTTAATAATACAAAAAATGACATTCTTCTTGGGGATTCTGCAAATTTCTCTTGTGTAAAAGGGTTTGTCAGTGATACTATTGAAGAGGTTTTACATGTTCAAATAAAAAAGATTTTAAATAAATTTAATGATGCTAAAATGATTGAGTTAATAAACGAGGAGACATTTGTCTCGGTTACTGCATATAATGAAAAGTGGGATAGATACCTCCCTACAATCAATGGGAAAATGAACATACAGGTGGCTATGAGACATTTAGGATTAGGCGGTAAGACTACGGTAGTAGTAGGAACACCAATCATTACATCTGAATATTAATATAGAGAAATTGGACACGGAGGGGAAATATCTTGGAAAAAATCATCGTCCGTGGCGGGAAGCAATTGAACGGCTCTGTCAAAGTAGAGGGAGCAAAAAATGCCGTTCTGCCTGTAATCGCTGCATCCATATTAGCAAGTGAGGGTCTAAGTGTCATTACTGACGTACCTGCTCTTTCGGATGTTTTTACAATCAACGAAGTACTACGTCAATTAAACGCAAATGTTACATTCGATAATGGACAAATCACTGTTGATGCAACGAAAGAATTATTAACTGAAGCACCTTTTGAGTATGTTAGAAAGATGAGAGCCTCTGTTTTAGTGATGGGCTCATTACTAGCTCGAAATGGTAAAGCAAGAGTTGCATTACCTGGTGGCTGTGCCATTGGTTCACGTCCTATAGACCAACATCTTAAAGGATTTGAAGCTATGGGAGCAACAGTTAAAGTTGGAAACGGATATATCGAAGCTGAAGTGAACGGTCGACTTCATGGGGCTAAGGTTTATTTTGACACGCCGAGTGTAGGTGCAACTGAAAATGTTATGATGGCAGCTTCTTTAGCAGAAGGTACTACGACCCTTGAAAACTGTGCTAAGGAACCTGAAATTGTTGATTTAGCTAACTATCTTAACAAAATGGGAGCTAAAATTCGCGGTGCCGGTACAGGTACAATCCGTATTGAAGGCGTAGAAAAATTGTACGGAGCTAAGCATGCTGTAATACCTGATCGAATTGAAGCTGGAACCTTTATGGTAGCCGCTGCTATTACTGGTGGCAATGTATTGGTGCAAGGTGCAATTCCAGAACACTTAAGCTCGTTAGTTGCAAAGCTTGAAGAGATGGGTGTTATTATATTTGAAGAAGGCGATGGTCTGCGTGTCATTGGTCCTGAAAAACTAAAGGCAGTAGACATTAAAACAATGCCGCACCCTGGATTCCCTACAGATATGCAATCACAAATGATGGCACTACTATTAAAAGCAGATGGCACAAGCATGATTACAGAAACTGTATTTGAAAATCGTTTTATGCACGTTGAAGAATTTCGACGTATGAACGGCGAAATAAAAATTGAAGGTAGATCAGTCATAATAGGTGGACCTGGAGCTCTACAAGGTGCAGAAGTTGCCGCAACTGATTTACGTGCAGGTGCAGCTCTCATAATTGCAGGACTTGTTGCAGACGGATACACACGCGTCTGTGAGTTAAAGCATCTAGACCGTGGTTATGTAAAATTCCATGAAAAACTTGCTGAACTCGGAGCAGACATAGAAAGAATTACAGAAGAATCACCAACAATTGAATTTAAAGAACAAGTTTCAGATATAAACGCTTAAAGAAAAGGAAGCCGGAAATTAGGCTTCCTTTTTTTGGCTTCACCTACAATATTATATGCCTAATCTAAAGTAATAATACTTTACAGTAGTATTACAAAATAATGAGTGGGGTTTTAATGGGGGATCTTTTAATGGGGGGTCAGACCCCCATCGCGTTAACGCGTCATTGTTGCAATACACTGGGGGTCAGACCCCCATCACGTTAACACGTCAATGTAGCATTGCGTGAATTTCTAGAACTATTGATATTGTGAACATTGCTAAACGAACTCTATTAAATTTTTACAAGAGTTACGAGATTTTAGTCATATTAGCTTGTCCATTTCCATAACATTGAATTAAGCAACTTGAATTTGATGTAGATGGAGGCGGAAGAGATTGAAATCATTTAAACCAATTTTCCTACTAGTATTAACACTAATTGTTGTAATATTACTTATTCCTGCAATAATAGTTATTCCTTTTGCTGAGAAGGCAAATGAAACAATTGCAGAAGAAACTCAAACGAGGTCCCTTTCGACCCCTGTGGTTAAGAATGATGTTCCAATTGATATACCGGTATACAGAATGGCAAAAGAAGTGATTGAAAATATCCCTCTAGAAGAATACGTAATTGGAGTCGTTGCTTCAGAAATGCCTTATGAGTTTGAAACGGAAGCTTTGAAGGCTCAAGCTCTCGCAGCTAGAACATATGTTATTCAGCAAATGCTAGTCGATAACAACTTGAGTACGCCAAAAGGTGCTAAAGTTACAGATTCATTTTTAACTCACCAAGCTTATAAAGACAACGAAGAACTAATGAAACAATGGGGCACAAATTATGAAGAAAATATGAAGAAATTCACTGAAGCAGTGAACTCTACCGCAGGTCAAATCTTAACCTATAATGGTTTACCGATTGATGCATCATACTTTTCAACAAGTAATGGGTATACTGAGAATTCAGAGGAGTGGTGGGCGAATAAGTATCCATATCTCAGAAGCGTTCCAAGCCCTTGGGATGAGAAATCTAAGAAATATAAAAGCACGAATATTATATCAGTATCCCAATTTGAAAAAAAACTAGGGGTAAAGCTCCCATCAAATGGAGAGATAGGAAAGATATTATCACGTACAACAGGGAATCGTGTAGCTATTGTGAAATTTGGTGACCAAAAAAAATCAGGAAGAGAAGTGAGAACTGCACTAGAACTTCCATCCTCTGATTTCACTTGGGAAAGAAAGGGAAACCAAGTACTAATAACGACAAAAGGATACGGCCATGGAGTAGGTATGAGTCAATACGGTGCGAACGGTATGGCGCAAGAAGGAAAGACTTATCAAGATATCGTCACATACTATTACCAAGGTGTTGACATCAGCTTAATAGAACCATACATCCCTCAAATTACAGCAGCAAAATAATAACTATAAAAAATCAAATATGACAGACATCGTGATCCTGCATTTTTGGTGAATCCAATTATGTGGGATTTTTTAGTAGGGTAGCGAATTAACGCATTGGGGGTCAGTCCCCCAATGCGTTAATTTGTTAAAAGGTTAGTTTCCGTCCAAAGGACCTGTTGGCCTTTCTATGAAGAATTGGTACATTTTGAGATTTGGGAATAAGGATAAAGTTTTTGAGGTATTCAAGAAGGAAGGAGAATTTCCATTAATATAGTATTTGTAACTACTCCATTTGTAATCAGCGGGATTTTTTACTAACTCAGCCTTTACAGGGTTTAGGTGGATATATCGATTGGCATCTACAAAGTATTTTTGAGAGTCTATTAAATTTGATCCGTATCTACCTTGAAATAGATGTCCAACCTGATTGTATTTCTTATTGAAATAAATTGCATATGAGGTTTGGATGTTCTTCATGATATGGCTAATATGAATGGTATCAGTTTCTAGAAGAAGGTGGAGGTGGTTTGACATGAGACAATAACCATGAATGCTAAAGGGGGATTCACTTTTGGTATCGGTGACTAAGGACAGATACTTAAAATAATCACTATGTTGAATAAAAATATCTGACTTCCTATTCCCTCTACATGTAATATGATAGATTGCACCTGGATACCAGGTTCGAGGTCTTCTTGGCATTTTATCACTCCTTATTAGTATTATTTATACCATTACTAGAAAAAGTAAGAAATACCTTCCTCTATACATATTTTTTTTGAAAAAATTAATCGTAACTTGGCCGAATTAGAAAAGATTTTTTAAAAATGCATGATTCTATGAATAATTCAAATGACTTTGTCGAAAGATAAAAATTATTAATTTTTTTATTAAATGTATAGATTTAAGAGATTGTGTACAGAATGGTTGCTGAGGTGATGAAAATGATGAGAGAGGAAGAAAAACACAATCCTCGTAAGTCAAAGACAATGCAATTCTTTAAAAAGCGTTGGGTATTCCCAGCAATCTATTTAGCTAGTGCGGCAATTATTCTGACGGCAGTATTATGGTTTCAGAACAGTGCGAATGAGTTAACAGAGTCTACTGATTTCACACAAGTTGAAGTGCCAACTGCTTCGAAGGAAAAAGAGGCTGTACCAGTATTAGGAAATGTCGAGAAATTCGCAATGCCCGTTGTCGATGCCAATTCTATTGAAGTACACAAGCAATTCTATGATGACAACGCAACTGCAGAGGAACAAGAGGCAGCCCTAGTATTCTATAATAATCGTTACACTGCTAATACAGGTATCGATATTGTAAGTAAAAACGGGGGAACCTTTGATGTAGTCGCGTCATTAAGTGGAACTGTCACAAGAGTGGAAAAAGATCCAATTCTCGGGTTTGTTGTGGAAGTGAATCATGGGGATGGAATTACTACGTTGTACTCTGCTTTAGAGAATGTGAAGGTTGAACAAGGTGTAGGTGTAGAACAAGGTGAAATGCTTGGTACAGCTGGTAGGTCTTTATACAACGAAGAGGCTGGAATTCATACTCACTTTGAAATTCGCAAGAACAATGAACCTTTAAACCCATTAGATTACTTTGAGAAGTCTATAACATCTTTACAAGAAGAAAATGTAGACTCTTCAGCCAAAAAAGATGCAGATAAAAAAGACGCTGCTGATGACAAGAAATCTAAAGAAGAGAAGCCTGGAAAAGATGAAAAAGATTCAGGGAATGATTCTTCTGAAACACCGGACGCTTCAATCGGTCAAGCGAAAACATAATAATTTCTACAAAAACACAACTTGATACAAAAAACCTGCCTAATACAAACATTGGCAGGTTTTTTGTGCATTAACGCTGTAAATTGCTGGGGGTCAGTCCCTCATTGCTTTAACGCAATGAGGGACTGACCCCCGACACGTTAGAGTGTTAAAGAGTATGGAATATTCTTTGCTTTCTGATATAATTTTTGTATATATGGTTCATTATTGAAACAAAAAATATAAGGGGTCAGTCCCCCATCAGAGTAAAGCTTTAAAGCGGTGGGGGACAGACCCCTTATAAGTAGGGGGAAGAAATATGACATTTTCAATAGTAGGGTATGACCCGGAAACTAAAGAATTAGGAATTGCAGTGCAATCAAAATTCCTAGGTGTTGGTGCCGTAGTTCCTTGGGCAAAAGCTGGTGTAGGTGCAGTCGCAACTCAATCATATGCAAACACAGCATACGGACCTATGGGATTGCAAGTAATGGAAGAAGGAAAAACAGCGCAAGAGGCAATTCAATTTCTAACTAGCAATGATCAAGAGTCTGAGTTTCGACAAGTAGGAATCGTAGATGCAAAAGGTAATACTGCAACATTTACTGGAAGTAAATGTTATGACTGGGCTGGAGGTAAGAATGGAGAATTCTTTGCAGCGCAAGGAAATATTTTAGTGAGCGAGGAAACAGTTCTTGCTATGGCTAAAACATTCAAAGAAACAAAAGGATCTTTAGCTGAAAAGCTACTTAAAGCATTAGATGAAGGTCAATCTGCAGGTGGTGATAGTCGCGGCATGCAATCAGCCGCATTACTAGTTGTTAAGGAAAAAGGTGGATATGGAGGATTCAATGATCGGTACATTGACTTAAGAGTAGATGAACATCCAAATCCTATCAAAGAGCTTATCCGAATTTTTGATCTTCAACAACTATATTTTGCTCCAACAAAAAAAGAGAACGTTCTTGAAATAAAGGATACGATTCGTGAAGACTTAATCCAACAATTGAATCGTCACCGATATCTGGAATCTTCTAATTTAAATATAAGTGACGATAGCTTACACCAAGCACTTACTGACTATTTACACACTGAAAATTTTGAAGGTAGAGAACAAGTAAGAGGTAAGATAGATTTAGAAGTGCTTCATTATATGAAAAAATAAGAGAACGAGGACTTGTCAATAAACTGACAGGTTTTCGTTTTTTTTGGTTAGAATCTGTTGAAGTACCTTTGGATATTTAAAGAAAGTTGATTGAAGGGGAGGGCATGAGAATCCTCGAATGCTTGGGCAGAGCTATAGAGGAATAACCGATTCTTGTATGACGAAATTGTGATATTTAGTTAAAGACGTCCCGATTTCACCGAAGCATACTCTAGAAGCAGTTCAATCGGTACGCTCGAATATTTTCATGGAAGCCTATTCGGTCGTGCTTTAGCATTTCCCTCGTGTTGTGAAGAAATCCCGGAGGCAAATTCAATATCCTGCTGGAGCAGCCGGCCAGCGGAGACATCAAAGGAGAAAGTGCCGAGTTGAGCCCCATGGGAGCGAGCATCCTGCAGCTGAAATCAACAACAACGTTTAACAGAGCCCTTCATGCAAAACAATTTTGCACCATGAGGTATGAAAATAAGCAATATATTTCTTTAGCAGTGATCGAAGTGGAAGAACGCGAGACTCCTCGAAAATACTCCCGCATTT
>JBFILZ010000082.1:0-12131 GCA_041611945.1 Bacillus sp. (in: firmicutes) | reverse complement strand
CGCGTTCTTCCACTTCGATCACTGCTAAAGAAATATATTGCTTATTTTCATACCTCATGGTGCAAAATTGTTTTGCATGAAGGTCTCTGTTAAACGTTGTTGTTGATTTCAGCTGCAGGATGCTCGCTTTCCGCGGGGCGGACGGTGAGCCAACTCGGCACTTGCGCCTTCGGTGTCTCACCTGTCCCGCTGCTTCCACTTCAATCAACTTCATTTGAAAAATCAACATTGAGCTTTAACAGAGCGTTTTTAAAGAGGTTCAAAGGAAAAATAGATTCTTCTATAGGATGGTTTTTTGGCGAATAAACGTATCATTCGCAATTCCTTCCAATTAATTGTACAATTTTCTACAAAGTACTTTTCCCATTGTTTAAAATGTGCTTAACCTATATACTATGGTAATGTGTATATAATTTTATTCATCAAAATATTATTTTTCTAACATATAGAAAGGAGCATACCTATGAACGAGAAACAACGCCTTGATTTGAACCTAATACAGGATAATTCAACGGATAAAAAAGATTTCAGTAAATATTTTGAATCTGTTTATATGCCTCCATCTTTAAAGGATGCCAAAAAGCGTGGCAAAGAAGAAATTTTATACAATGACTTTGGTATACCCGAAGAGTTACTAGGACTTGGAAATGGTCGTAAGTTCTATATACGAACATATGGCTGCCAGATGAATGAGCATGATACTGAAGTAATGGCTGGAATATTCATTGCATTAGGATATGAACCAACTGATAGTGTTCAAACTGCTGATGTCGTGTTATTAAATACATGTGCAATTCGAGAAAATGCTGAAAATAAGGTTTTTGGTGAAATTGGGCATTTAAAGCCGTTGAAATTGGAACGACCGGATCTTTTAATTGGTGTTTGTGGCTGTATGTCACAGGAAGAGTCAGTTGTTAATAAGATTCTAGAAAAACACCAATTTATTGACATGATCTTTGGTACGCATAATATTCATCGTTTGCCTCAGATTTTGAACGAAGCATATCTATCTAAGGAAATGGTTATAGAGGTTTGGTCTAAAGAAGGCGACGTAATTGAAAACCTTCCAAGAGCACGTAAAGGTAAAGTTAAGGGCTGGGTAAACATTATGTATGGTTGTGATAAGTTTTGTACGTATTGTATCGTCCCTTATACGCGTGGGAAGGAACGAAGTCGCCTACCAGAAGATATCATACAAGAGGTGCGTCACCTAGCTGCGCAAGGCTATAAAGAGATAACACTCCTTGGACAGAACGTAAATGCCTATGGAAAAGATTTTACCGATAAAAAAATTGGTTTAGGTGATTTAATGGAAGAATTGCAAAAGATTGATATACCACGAATTCGCTTCACTACCAGTCATCCAAGAGATTTTGACGATAGACTAATTGAGGTTTTGGCAAAAGGTGGGAATCTCTTAGACCATATCCATTTACCGGTTCAATCTGGCAGTACTGAGATTTTAAAACTGATGGCTCGTAAGTATACGCGTGAACACTACTTAGAACTTGTTGGAAAAATTAAAGCTGCGATACCTAATGTTTCATTAACAACAGACATTATTGTTGGATTTCCAAATGAGACAGATGAACAATTTGAAGAAACACTTTCTCTTTATCGTGAAGTTGAATTTGATCTAGCCTATACATTTATTTATTCTCCGCGTGAAGGCACTCCTGCTGCCAAAATGGAAGATAATATTCCAATGGAAGTTAAGAAAGAGCGTCTTCAGCGATTAAATAAACTTGTTAATGACTTGTCTGCAAAAAAACTAAAAGAGTATGAAGGACAAATTGTTGAAGTTTTAGTAGAAGGTGAAAGTAAGAAAAATCCAGATGTAATCGCAGGGTATACTACGAAAAGTAAACTCGTGAATTTTAAGGCACCCAAATCAGCAATTGGAAAAATAGTAAAAGTAAAGATAAATAAGGCGAAAACTTGGACATTAGATGGAGAACTAATAGAAGAAACGGTTGAGGTGAAATAAAAATGACAATATCTAGAGAAGAAATTATTACTCGTGCAAAGGAATTAGCAAAGATGATCTCTGAAACTGATGAGGTGGATTTTTTCAAACGAGCTGAGGCACAAATTAATTATAATCAAAAGGTACAACAAACAATTTCTCAAATTAAAGCCCTTCAAAAACAAGCTGTAAATTTACAACACTTCGGAAAGCATGAGGCACTAAAGCAAGTAGAAGAAAAAATTGATTTGCTTCAAGATGAGATGGACAACATTCCAGTAGTTCAAGATTTTAAAACATCCCAGATGGATGTAAATGATCTTCTACAACTAGTTGCGTCAACCATTACAAATGGAGTAACAGATGAAATCATCACATCAACAGGTGGAAATGTATTACGCGGTGAAACAGGCTCAAAAGCAAACAGTTCAAATTCGAATGGAAGCTGTGGTGACAGCTGTGGCTGTCATTAATTCATATGGAAGGTGCAGATGAAAACTCTGTACCTTTTTTTTGTGTAATTTCTCAACATGTGTAAGCATGAAATCATTTTTATTTTGATACGTATGTTAACAAATAATCCTCTTTTTTAAAATATTTAGTACATTTCTGGGCGTGCATGCATAGAATGAACTATACCGCCTAATTCTGATAAATTATGTAACGTTTTAATTTCTGAAAAATAAGTAGGCACACTAGTCATTTGTCATGCATAGGATGAATTGAAGATTGAATTGAGGAGGGTTTGTTCTTATGTCCCAATACAGAGAAATTATTACTAAAGCTGTCGTTGGAAAAGGAAAGAAATTCACGCAGTGCACTCATACGATTTCTCCATCACACAGACCAACTAGTATTTTAGGTTGCTGGGTCATTAACCACGTGTACAATGCTGAAAAAAGTGGTAATGCTGTGGAAGTGGAAGGTCGCTATGATATTAACGTGTGGTACTCATACAACGACAATACAAAAACAGAGGTTGTCACAGAAACGGTATCTTATAAAGACATTGTTAAATTACGTTACCGTGATGAGAATTTCTTTGGAGATGACCAAGAGGTAATTGCTAGAGTCATTCAGCAACCCAATTGCCTAGAAGCTACAATCTCGCCAAATGGAAACAAAGTTATCGTCCAAGTAGAAAGAGAATTCTTAGTTGAGGTTATTGGTGAAACAAAAGTGTGCGTTGCTGTTAATCCAAATGCTTGTGATGACTCCGACTGGGATGTAGATGGAGATATCGATGATGAAGATTTTGAAGATTTGGATCCGAATTTTTTATTAGGTGATGAAGAGGAATAAACACTAGCTAGGGAGGAATACTTCCTAGTTTTTCTTTTGCTCAAAAGACTCTGTAAAAGATCTCAGTTTATTTTTTAAAGTCAGGTTAATTGAAGTGCCAAGGTGGCCAAATCCCGCCTTGACAGAACTGAACACCCTATATTTTCAACATATCAAAGAGAATATATGAAACTTCACTTACTCAGATACGAATATAGTAGGGAGAATAAGAGCTGGTGAATATATATATTCTTTAAAGATTGTTATATTTTTATGAATTATTCTTAGATTATTCCACGAAAGAATCCACAGTAATCCATACATAAAGAGATTTCAATTTCTGCTTTAATGGAACTTTTTAAAAATAGGAATGCACATCATTTCCATCTAAGAACTTTGTAGAATTATGTTATAATGTAATCAAAGATAAGAGGATGTTGGAGGATTACTATGGCACAATATACGCCTATGTTACAGCAATATTTAAAAATTAAGGCAGAGTATCAAGATGCCTTTTTATTTTTTCGTTTAGGTGATTTTTATGAAATGTTTTTTGAGGATGCAGTTAAAGCTTCTCATGAATTAGAAATAACGTTAACAAGTCGTGAGGGTGGAATTGGAGAAAGAATACCTATGTGTGGTGTTCCTCACCACGCTGCGCCCAATTATATAGAGAAGTTAGTAGAAAAGGGATATAAAGTAGCTATATGTGAGCAAACTGAAGATCCAAAGCAGGCTAAAGGAGTAGTTAGACGAGAAGTTGTTCAGTTAATTACACCGGGAACCGTCATGGATGGTAAAAGCTTACATGATAAACAAAATAACTACATAGCTGCGATTAGAAGCTTTGAAGATAAAACATTTGGTTTTTGTTACAACGACCTTTCAACAGGAGAACTACATGTAACCATCCTTGAAAAATGGGAGGAGGTTATTGGTGAAGTCTCATCTTTGCAAGCCAAAGAGGTAGTAGTCGCACCGGATTTTAGCCAAGAGGGTTGTCATGAATTACAGGAGCGGTGCTTGGTGGCTGTTTCTTATGAAGAGAGTTTAAATTTATTTAGTGCGGATGAACTATATTTCCGGCTTGAACAAGAAAAGTTAATGTTGTCGGTTTCCCTACTTTTACATTACTTAAAACGAACGCAAAAGAGAAATCTTGACCATCTTCAGCCTGCTGAATTATATCAAGTTCATCATTTCATGAAGATTGACGTCTATTCGAAGCGGAATTTAGAATTAACTGAAACCATCCGTTCAAAGGGAAAAAAAGGATCGTTACTTTGGCTTCTTGATGAAACAATGACGTCTATGGGTGGTAGGATGTTAAAAGCCTGGATTGATCGTCCGCTCATAGATATAGAAAAGATAAGTAATAGACATGATATGGTGCAAGTTCTACAGTTGCAATTTTTTCAACGTGAAGAACTACGAGAAAAATTAAAGGAAGTATATGATATTGAGAGATTAGCAGGACGAGTTGCATTTGGTAATGTAAATGCTAGAGACCTGATTCAATTGAAGAAGTCGATTGAGCAAGTACCTTCTCTTCAAGCTATCATAGGGGAATTAAAGCTTCCATATGCAGAAATGTTAGTTCAAAAGGTAGATCCATGTGAAGAATTATTAGAATTACTTCAATTATCTTTAAAAGATAATCCCCCACTAAGTGTTAAAGATGGGGACATGATTAAGGATGGCTATCACGAACAACTTGATCAATATCGAGATGCTAGTAAAAATGGTAAACTTTGGATTGCTCAATTAGAAAAAAAAGAACGAGAGTTAACAGGGATAAAATCTCTAAAAATTGGATATAACAGAGTATTTGGTTATTATATCGAAGTGACAAAATCAAACATCAGTAATCTCTCTGAGGGAAGATATGAGCGGAAGCAAACACTTGCAAATGCAGAAAGGTACATCACCCCTGAACTAAAAGAGAAAGAATCCTTAATCCTTGAAGCGGAAGAAAAAATTGGGCAATTAGAGTATGATTTATTCTTAAATATTCGTGAACAAGTAAAGGAGTATATACCGAGGATTCAATCTTTGGCTAAGATTATTAGTGAAATTGATGTACTTCAATGCTTTGCAACTGTAAGCGAAACACAGCACTTCGTTAAACCGATAATGTCATCTGAACAAGTTTTACATGTTAGAAATGGTCGCCATCCTGTGGTTGAGAAAATGATGGGTAGCAGTGAATATGTAGCTAATGATTGTTTTATGGATACTGAAAGGCAGTTACTGCTAATTACAGGTCCAAATATGTCAGGAAAAAGCACTTATATGAGACAGATTGCCTTAACGTCTATCTTAGCCCAAATTGGGTGTTTTGTTTCAGCAGATGAAGCTGTTTTACCTATATTTGATCAAGTTTTTACAAGAATTGGTGCCGCAGATGATTTAATTTCTGGTCAAAGCACTTTTATGGTTGAAATGCTTGAAGCTAAAAATGCTATTGCAAATGCAACAAAAGATAGTCTAATCCTATTTGATGAAATTGGAAGAGGTACGTCCACCTATGATGGAATGGCATTGGCACAGGCGATAATTGAGTATATCCATCAAAATATTTGTGCGAAAACATTATTTTCTACACATTATCATGAATTGACAGCTCTAGAAAAAGAACTATCTAACTTAAAAAATATTCATGTTAGAGCAGAAGAGCAAGATGGTAAAGTAGTATTCTTGCATAAGGTTCAAGAGGGTTCTGCAGATAAGAGCTATGGAATCCATGTTGCTGAACTAGCAGAGTTACCTAAGTCCTTGATTGCAAGAGCGCAGGAACTGTTAACTCAATTTGAGAACAAGAATTCAGAAACGACTGAACAGATCAATGAGGCACAGCAACTTTCTTTTTTTAATAAGCGTGAACCTTCATTGAATGAAATAACCATTTCTCATAAGGAAAAGACGATTGTGAAACATTTACAATCTATTTCATTAATGGAGATGACACCTATGGATGCAATGAACAAGTTGTACGAAATCCAGAAGAAGTTAAAATCTTAGAAGAAGGAGGTAGTACTAGTGGGGATAATTAGAAAACTAGATGATTCACTTTCAAATAAGATTGCTGCAGGGGAAGTGGTTGAACGTCCTGCATCAGTTGTAAAAGAACTTGTTGAAAATGCAATCGATGCGAAAAGTTCAATTATTGAAATTGAAGTAGAAGAGGCAGGGTTGGCGAATATTCGAATTGTTGATAATGGTGATGGAATAGAAGAAGATGATGTCTTAGTCGCGTTCGAACGTCATGCTACAAGTAAGATAAAGGATGAAAATGATTTATTTAGAATTAGGACTCTTGGATTTAGGGGAGAAGCCCTCCCTAGTATTGCCTCTGTATCAGAGTTTGAAATTAAGACGGGAACTGGGGTCGGGACGGGGACACTGCTTTCATTAAAAGGCGGAAAAGTTATTAAACATGAAAAAACAAACGGACGTAAAGGTACTGAAATTTCTGTCAGAAATCTGTTCTTTAACACCCCAGCTCGTTTAAAATATATGAAAACAATTCATACAGAATTAGGTAATATAACAGATTTAATTAATCGTTTGGCCATGGCATATCCAAAAGTCTCTTTTAAATTATCACATAATGGAAAACGAATTTTGTATACGAACGGGAACGGAGATGTCTTACAAGTTTTATCTTCTATATATGGGATGTCAGTTGCAAAAAAACTTATTCCAATAGAGTTTGATTCATTGGATTTTCAGATTAGTGGTTACTTATCCTTGCCAGAAATCAATCGTGCTTCAAGAAATTATCTTTCATTAATGATTAATGGCCGGTATATAAAAAACTTTCCACTGAGTAAAGCCATACAAAATGGTTATCATACGTTACTACCAATTGGTCGGTATCCAATTGTTCTATTAAAGATAGACATGGATCCATTACTAGTAGATGTGAATGTACATCCTGCAAAACTTGAAGTCAGGATTAGTAAGGAAGCAGAATTGAATGAACAAATTCAACTTGGCATTCAATCCATCTTTAAAAAACAGCAACTAATCCCTTCTATTGGAACACCTAAAAGCTATAGAAAAGATGAATCGGTACAAGAAAGGTTCTCCTTTACTCATACACCTACGGCAGTTGTTCGTGAAAACCACGAAACATTAATTGACTCAAAATACTCCAATAAACCTTTCAGCGTTTCAGAAACTGAAACACAAGAAGTATTTACAAGTAGTATTGATACGGAGAAAGATTTTCCGAGAATAAACTTTTTAAACCAAGAGAAAAAATCAGAAATTGAATACTCGAAACAAATGGAGTTTGAAAAAGAAGACAGAATCCCACCACTATATCCTATTGGTCAAATGCATGGAACCTATATCATTGCTCAAAATGAAAACGGTCTATACATTGTTGATCAGCATGCAGCGCAAGAGCGAGTAAAATATGAGTTTTACCGTGAGAAGGTTGTAGAAGTGAGACGAGAACTTCAGGAATTACTTGTTCCAATTACACTTGAATATTCTTCTAATGATTATCTAATCATTGAGGAAAATAAAGAAATGTTAACTGAAATAGGTGTATTTCTAGAAGAGTTTGGTCATCAAAGTTATATTGTTAGAGCGCACCCTCAATGGTTTCCATCTGGATTCGAAGAAGAGGTCATAAAGGATTTGATTCAGCAATTACTATCAATGAAAAAAATTGATATTAAGAAACTGCGTGAGGAAGCTGCAATAATGATGAGTTGTAAAGGTTCAATAAAAGCAAACCAATTCTTACGTGAAACGGATATATTCTCATTATTAGAATCCTTGCGAAAAACAGACGATCCCTTTACATGTCCACATGGAAGGCCCATTCTTATCCATTTCTCCACATATGAAATGGAAAAACTATTTAAACGAGTCATGTGAAAAGCTGTTTATACAGCTTTTTTTGTTTGTATACTAGTAAGAATAGTAGATAAATTCATTATTTATATTCTTAGCCAACGAATGAAAAACAAAGATTTGGGTATACTAAGTAGATGTTACAAGACTGCCCTCCATATGTAAGATATGATATGATAAAAAAGGTGTAGAATGCTAGGGATGAGGTAGATATAGAAGAATGAAAAGGGAGAAAGTAGTTGTCCTTATTGGTCCAACAGCAGTTGGCAAAACAAAATTAAGTATTGAATTAGCAAAAAAACTAAATGGTGAAATAATAAGTGGCGATTCCATGCAAATCTATCGTTCTATGGACATAGGCACAGCAAAAATTACTCATGCTGAGATGGAAGGGATACCTCATCATTTATTGGATATAAAAGATCCAACTGAGACATATTCGACTGCTGAATATCAGGTAAATGTTAGAAAATTAATAAAAGAAATCACAGAGCGTGGTAAGCTTCCAATCATTGTGGGTGGAACTGGCTTATACATACAATCTGTTATTTATGATTATCAATTTTCTGAGCAGAGTTCTAACGCGAGCCTACGAGAACAACTTGAACAGGAGGTGAAAGAAAACGGGATTGAAGCACTAGTTGAAAGATTAAGAGTAATTGACCCGATAAGTGCGGAGAAAATTCATCCCAATAATCATCGTCGAGTGATTCGAGCTTTAGAAATATACATAACTAGTGGCAAGACAATGAGTGAAAACATAGAAGAACAAGACCTAGGTGAACTTCTTTACGATGTCGCACTTATTGGATTAACAATGGATCGTGAGAAATTATATAATCGAATTAACTACAGAGTAGATAAGATGATGGAATCTGGTTTATTGCTAGAGGTGAAGTCTTTATACAATGCGGGAGTCCGGGATGTTCAATCGATTCAGGCTATAGGATATAAAGAGTTATTTCAATATTTAGATGGAACTGTGACGCTTGAAGAGGCAGTGGATCTATTAAAAAGAAATTCTAGAAGATATGCCAAAAGACAACTTACGTGGTTTAGAAATAAAATGGATGTTACCTGGTTTGATATGACAGATGAAGAATTCGAAAAAAAGTTTAAAGAAATAGTTTTCATACTTGCAGGAAAGCTGGATCTTTAATCGAAATTAATAACAAGTATAAAGAAACGAGGAGGACTAATAATGAAACAACCAATCAACATCCAAGATCAATGTCTCAACCAACTAAGAAAAGAATCTGCATTTGTTACTGTTTATTTACTTAACGGTTTTCAATTAAGAGGACAAGTTAAAGGTTTTGATAACTTTACAGTACTATTAGAATCTGATGGAAAGCAGCAATTAATTTATAAGCATGCAATTTCGACTTTCGTTCCGCAAAAGAATATTCAAATTGAATTAGAGCCGCAGTCGTAAGTATTGATAGAAAAATAAGCAAAGTAAGTAGACCATCACAGCTAGCACTGCTGTGGTGTTTTTTTTTGTATAAACTTATTCGGAAGTATAAATTGCATTCGGAAAGCACTGGAGATGAAGGTGGATTATAAGGTTATGAACGGTTAATTGTCTAATTAAACGATAAGGACAAAATTAATTCCTTCTTAAAACTAGGCATTTGTCACGTTTTTGTATGTTGTAACGTATAATGTATGGAAATGAGAGGTGAATGTCCTTGGACCAACCGATAAAATTTAAAAATAATGGTCAAATTAATATTATTCTTCATGATCAAAAGAAGCGTGCAAGAGCAACTTTACCTGATCGAGTGGCCTCCTCATCATTAGAAGTACCTAGTAAGCATACAGAATTAAAGCACATAGAAGAGGAACTGGCATGTCTCATTGGATTGGATGAAATGAAGAAAATGGTAAAAGAAATTTATGCCTGGTTATACATTAACAAAAAGAGAGAGGAACAAGGTCTAAAGGCAGGAAAACAAGTTTTGCATATGTTGTTTAAAGGAAATCCTGGTACGGGAAAAACAACAGTTGCGAGGTTATTGGGAAAGCTATTTTTTAACATGAATGTCCTTACAAAAGGGCATTTAATAGAAGCGGAACGAGCAGATTTAGTTGGAGAATATATTGGCCATACTGCTCAAAAAACAAGAGACCTTATAAAAAAGGCTTTGGGTGGAATTCTTTTTGTTGATGAGGCATATTCTCTGGCAAGAGGTGGAGAGAAAGATTTTGGGAAGGAAGCAATAGATACTATTGTCAAACATATGGAAGATAAGCAACATGATTTTGTTTTAATATTAGCTGGATATTCAAGGGAGATGGAACACTTTTTATCTTTGAATCCAGGTTTACGGTCGAGGTTTCCTGTAGTATTAGATTTCCCGGATTACTCAGTAGAACAATTGGTTGAAATTTCCAGAAAGATACTTGCAGAAAAAGAGTACCAATTTTCCAAAGATGCTGAATGGGAATTTAAAATACATTTAAGAGAATTGTTGCTACAAAGCCCAAGAGCCTTTAGTAATGGTCGATATGTTAGAAATGTAATTGAAAAGTCAATCAGAACACAAGCGATGAGATTATTAATGAATGAAACCTACGAAAGAAACGAATTATTGACCATCATAAGGCAGGATTTAGAATTTGATAAAAGTGATTAGAGGAGCTAAAAATTAGCTCCTCTTTAATATGAACAAACTCTCAAAGGGAATTGATATTGAAAAAAGAGCTTGGAAGATATCCAGGCTCTATGCATGTGTTTGATATTCATTTTTGGATCCAATTGATTTAACAGGTAATCTCCACTTGTAAATTAAGCTAGCCATTCGGAGACTTATGATAGTGAAAAATAACATATATAATTCCAGAGGACTCTTAATAAGACTTATTCCAATGGAAAGTCCGGCTAATGCTGCCCAAACAGCATAAATCTCAGATTGTAATACTACTGGTTTTCTTCCTGCAAGTAAATCGCGGATCATACCTCCGCCACTTCCTGTAAGTACTGCCGCTACAACGACTGCGCTGATTGGATGGCCCATTTCTGTAGCATATAACGCTCCTTGAATGGCAAAGGCAGCTAACCCAATAGCATCAAAGAAGTTCCCCCATCTCTTCCAATGCTTAAGCAAGCCATTAGGAAAGAGAAATAACAATGTGATGGAAAGTAGAGCCACTTGAAACATAATCCCTTGAGACCAGAGAGCTGATACAGGTACTCCAATTAATAAATTACGTATGGCACCTCCACCAAAAGCAGTAACAAGTCCTAATATATATACTCCTAATATATCATAATCTTCTTCCATTGCCACGATAGCTCCACTTATTGCAAAAGCAACTGTACCAATAATCGTCATAACGTCCCATGTCATTTGTATTTACCTCTCAGTATATTCTAGATGTGTTTCTTACCCGTAGGGTCTGTTATAGCTCAATGTTGAATTTTTCATAAAAAGTTGATTGAAGTGTGAGGACGCGCGACTCCTCTAAAATGCTTTTACATTTTCTTCGAACTATCTGAACTCATGGAAGCATATTCAATGTCCAGCGTATGTGCCGAGTTGACACACCGACCCCCTTAGGAAAGTGAGCATCCTGAATCTTATCAATCAGAAAGTTAAACAGAGCCTAACCGTATTGATTGTAACAGTTTTTCTCATGAAATCAAGGAGTTAGAATGAAGTATTTATAGTTTTGTTATACATTTAGCGTTTTTAATATCTTCACTGGTTTGGTATGATTAGCTTACTTTAAGATAAGGCTTTGTTAAAGCTCAATGTTGATTTTTCAAACGAAGTTGATTGAAGTGGAAGGTGCTCTGGCTCCGGCGGGAGCAGCGGGACAGGTGAGACACCGAAGGCGCAAGTGCCGAGTTGGCTCACCGCCCGCCCCGCGGAAAGCGAGCAACCTGTAGCTGAAATCAACAACAAAGTTTAACAGAGACCTTCATGCAAAACAATTTTGCACCATGAGGTATGAAAATAAGCAATATATTTCTTTAGCAGTGATCGAAGTGGAAGAACGCGAGACTCCT